>JALYUK010000085.1 GCA_030853805.1 Actinomycetota bacterium
CCTAAGCAGTGGACTCGACGGTTTGGTATGCCACTCGGGGGATGGGCCGGGGGGGGTCAGGCGGGGGCGAGCTCGTCGATCATCGGGACAACGTCGTGAATGCCGTCCTTCACCCACGTGGGCACAAACGGGTGACGGCCCACCTGCTCGGCGCGGGTCGAGCCGGTGAGCACCAGGATGGTGCGCAACCCGGCCTCCAGTCCGCTGACGACGTCGGTATCCATCCGGTCCCCGATCATCACCGTCGTCTCCGAATGTGCGTCGATTCGGTTCAGCGCGCTGCGCATCATCAACGGGTTCGGCTTGCCGACGTAGTACGGCTCAACTCCGGTCGCCTTGGTGATCAACGCGGCAATCGCTCCGGTTGCGGGCATCAATCCGTCCGGTGAGGGCCCGGTCGCGTCCGGGTTGGTGGCGATGAACCGGGCGCCGTTGTCGATCAGGCGAATTGCCCGGGTGATGCTCTCGAACGAATAGGTTCGGGTCTCACCGAGCACCACGTAGTCGGGGTCGCGCTGGGACAGGATGAAGCCGATTTCGTGAAGCGCCGTCGTCAGGCCCGCCTCGCCCAGCACGTAGGCCGAACCGCCGCTGCGCTGGGTGTCCAGGAACTGCGCGGTCGCCATGGCGGACGTCCAGATCGATTCCTCGGGGACGTCGATACCGCTGGAGAGCAGCCGGGCCCGTAGATCGCGGGGCGTGTAGATCGAGTTGTTGGTCAGTACCAGAAATCTGCGACCGGTCTGCTGCAACTTCGCAAGGAACTCGGCGGCACCGGGCAGCGCGTGCTCCTCATGGATGAGAACCCCGTCCATATCGGTCAGCCAGCATTCGACCGGTCTGCTGTGTGTCATGGCGCCATCCTTCCAGCCCACCGTCGCAGACGCAGTCGCAGTCGCAGTCGTGAAGCTGTGGCGCTCGCATCAGCCGACGCGCCGGTCACGGCAGGTCGTAGTCCACGACGACGGGAGCGTGGTCGCTCCACCTCTCGGCGTAGGACGCCGCCCGCCCGACGGAAGTGTCGCTGAGTGTGGATGCCAACGCCGGGGAGGCCCACTGATAGTCGATACGCCATCCTGTGTCGTTGTCGAAGGCCTTGCCACGCCAGGACCACCACGTGTATGGCCCGTCGACGTCACCCGCCCTCGCCCGCACGACGTCCACCCACCCCGCATCCGCCCATCGGCTCAGATATGCCTGCTCCTGCGGTAGATACCCCGCTTTGCCGACATTGCCTCTGGTGTTGCGTAGGTCGCGGGCGGTATGACAGACGTTCAGGTCACCGGTGAGCACAGCCTGCCCGTCAACCAGCGCCGCCATCCGCGTACCCGCCGCATCAAGGAAGCCGTACTTCTCCCCCTGCCTCGCCGTACCTGCCTCACCGGTGTGAACATATGCCGAGATCACCGTCACGGCGCCGATCTGTGCTTCGATCCATCGTCCGGCGTCGGGGAAGCCGGGCAGGCCGATCCGCATGTCCGCTATCGCCTGACGCGAGAGGATGGCGACCCCGGCACGACCCGCGTCAGCAGCTGCAGCGTGCGCGAGGTGCCAGTCCGCGAATTGCCCAGCCGCCAGAGCGGTACGCAAATCCTCCGGACTTGCCCGAACCTCCTGCAGGGCTATGACGTCGGGCTGCTGCGCGTGCAACCACGAGAGACCGCCGCGGCGCAGCGCCGCTCGAATTCCGTTCACGTTGACGGACACAAGTCGCATCACGCCATTGTGACAAGGGACACTCCGAAGTCCGAGAACGTCTCACTACATTTGTAGTAATATCGACACCGGAGGACCGAGCCACCTATTCCCAGGAGAATTCTGATGCCGCACGCCGACGCCGCAGTCAAAGCCGCACCCAGTTCCGACCTCAGCGCACGACAGGAAGCCACCCTTTGGGCTGTTGCAGATGTCGTATTCGCCGCCGTCCTGCTACTTCTCAGTGCGACCTTCCTGTCGGTCGACTCCGACTCCTTCCTGACCGCAACCCTGATCGCCCCGTTCATCGGCTGGGTCGTCGGCAACCTCGCCGCTTTCGCCATACCTCGCAGCATCCAGACCCCGTCGTGGGTCGTGGCCGCTGCCGGTGCGGTGCTCGTGGTCATCTGCGCGGTCGTGTTCCAGAGCGGTACTACCGTGATCGCCACCGGCCGGGGCCTCGCTGGTCTGGTCATCGGGGTGACGACCGGATTCCTCTTCCTGCGCGCCGCAACTGCCCGTCGACGCCGCCGCACCGCTTGAGCAGGCACGCCACACCTCGCTACACCATGCAGGTCGATGCATGTCCTAGCACCCATGATGGGTGTCGGGGGTCGGTCGTACGCTGCAGGGATGGTTGATTCAGCACCCACCCCAGCCGCTCCGAACCCCGCGGCCGCCCCGGCGACGCCACCCGCCGACCTGAACGATCAGCTGGTCCAGACGTCACACACTCTGCAGCTCCCGGACGGCCCGCTGAAGTACACCGCCTCCAGCGGTCGGGTCGTGCTTCGCGAGGAAGTCATCGAGGAGGGCGTCTGGAAGGGTTCGGTCTCCAAAGCGCAGGTCGCCATCACCGCCTACACCCTGGATGACGCCGACCCGCACACGCGGCCCATCACCTTTGCCTTCAACGGCGGACCCGGTAGTTCCAGCATCTGGCTGCATCTGGGTCTGCTCGGCCCGCGCCGGGTGGTCTGCGGTGATGTCGGCGCGTTGGTGGCGCCGCCGTACGACCTGGTGGACAACACCGAAACACTGCTGGCACACAGCGATCTCGTCTTCATCGACCCGGTCTCAACGGGACGCTCGCGCGCGGTCGAGGGCGGCAAGCCCAAGGACTTTCACGGCTTCAAACGGGACTTGGAAACCGTGGCCGAGGTCATCCGCCGCTGGGTCACCTCTGAGGGCCGCTGGATGTCGCCGAAATTCATTGCCGGCGAGTCCTATGGCACGACCCGCGCCGCTGGCCTCGCCCAGCTCCTGCAAGACGACATCGGTATGCATCTCAACGGCCTGATGCTGATCTCCAGCGTCCTCGACTTCGGAATGTCCGATTTCGAAGGACAGGATCCACGCGGTTGGTCGATGTATCTACCGTTCTACGCCGCTACTGCGCACGCGCACGGCAAACACGGTGATCGCCCGCTTGCCGACGTACTCGCAGAGGCCGAGGAGTATGCGTCCCGCGACTACCCGTGGGTACTCTCCCGCGGAAACAGATTGAGCCCCGAAGACCGCGCGAAGGCTGTCCAGCGCCTGGCTCACCTGACAGGGCTCTCACCCGAATACGTCGACCGGGCCGATCTGAAGATCGAGCACTGGCGGTACTTCGGTGAGCTGCTGCGCGAGGAGGGGTTGACCGTCGGGCGGCTGGACTCCCGCTTCACCGGCCCTGCGGCGTCACGCATTGCCGAACACATGGATGCCGACCCGTCGATGGATGCCATCACCGGCGCATATGTCGCCGCGTACCAGCACTATGCGCACGCCGAGCTCGGCCACACCGACGACGCGCCGTTCAGTGTCTTCGGCAAGGGCGTCAACGAGGAATGGAGCTACAAGGAATTCGAAGGCCGCTCTGTCTACGTGTCCGACCGGCTCGAGCGCGCGATGCGGGCCAATCCGCATCTGCGCGTGCAGATTGCCTACGGCTACTACGACGGAGCCACTCCGTACTTCGCCGCGCAGGAGACCGTCGCGCAGCTACGGCTGACGCCCCAGGCCCTGCAGCGGATCGAGCATCGCTACTACCCGGCCGGGCACATGATGTACGTGCATCAGCCCAGTCGCGTTCAGCAGAGCGAAGATCTGGCGGAGTTCGTGCGTAGAGCGGCCGGAGGCACAGTGCCGGTCTGACCTTTCAGCGACGCCACCAGGCCACTGTTGCCGCCAGACCCTCATCGAGGGTCTCCGGAGTGACCTCCGGGAACAACCGCAGCAGAGAGTCGTTCGCGGCCCGGGAGTGCTTCACGTCACCGATACGTGCCGCAGCGAAGTCGACGTGGGGACTGACGCCGACTGCGCGTCCAACGGCGGCGACCAGATCGTTGATCGACGTCTGCGTGCTGTAGGCGAGGTTGACCGGCTCCGGGTGCGACACCCGACGCTCGACCGCCGCCAGCAGGAGGCGACACACCGTGGACACGAAGCAGAAGTCGCGGGTCTGCTCACCGTCGCCTTCCACCCGCAGCGGGCGCCCGGCCAACGCCGCGTCCAGGAACGCCGGGATGACCGCGGCGTATGCATGGTCCGCACGTTGACCCGGACCGTAGACGTTGAACGGCCGGAAAACGAGGGTCTGCAGGTTGTAGGACTGCTGCGCGGCCAACAGATACTGCTCGCCGGCAAGTTTGCTGACGCCATAAGGAGTCATCGGAGCCACCCACTCGCGCTCTCCTGCCGGGCTCGCTGGGTTGGCGCCGTACACCGCAGAGCTGGAGAAGAAAACGATGTGCTCGATCCCCGCGGACCGTGCCGCCTGCATCACCGCCATGGTGCCGTTGACGTTGACGTCGTTACAGCGCACCGGATCCGCGACGCTCAGCGGCACGCTGCCGATCGCACCGAGGTGCACGATCGAGTCGACGCCGCGCACCGCGCTGAGAACGACCTCGGGATCGGTCAGCGATCCGATGACGAGCTCGACATCGAGCCCGTCGAGATTCTCCCGCAGCCCGCTGGACAGGTCATCGAGCACGCGAACGCGGTGACCGGCGTCCAGCGCGGTGCGGGTGAAGTTCGAGCCGATGAACCCAGCTCCCCCGGTAACCAGGATCATGGCCACGGTTCAGCCGGCCATCGCCTTCTGAAGGTTCTCATCCAGGGCGCCGAGGAACTCCTCGGTGGACAGGAAAGGCTGCTCTTTACCAATCAGCAGCGCGAGGTCCTTGGTCATCTTGCCTTCCTCGACCGTCTCGATGCAGACCCGCTCCAGGGTCTCCGCGAAGTCGGTCACCTCGGGGGTTTCGTCCATCTTGCCGCGGTAGGAAAGCCCTCGCGTCCAGGCGAAGATCGAGGCGATCGGGTTGGTCGAGGTGGGCTTGCCCTGCTGGTGCTGGCGGTAGTGCCGGGTCACGGTGCCGTGCGCTGCTTCGGCCTCAACGGTCTTGCCGTCCGGGGTCATCAGTACAGAGGTCATCAGGCCGAGCGAGCCGAATCCCTGCGCGACGGTGTCGGACTGCACGTCACCGTCGTAGTTCTTGCACGCCCAGAGGTAACCGCCCTCCCACTTCAGGCACGCAGCCACCATGTCGTCGATGAGTCGGTGCTCGTAAGTGATACCGATCTCGTCGAACTTGGCCTTGAACTCGGCATCGAAGATGCGCTGGAAGGTGTCCTTGAACTGGCCGTCGTAGGCCTTCAGGATGGTGTTCTTGGTCGAGAGGTAGACCGGTACCTTGCGGTCCAACCCATAGGTCAACGACGCTCGCGCGAAGTCCTCGATTGACTTGTTGAAGTTGAACATGCCCATCGCGACGCCACCGTCTTCGGCGAACTTGGCGACCTCGTACGACATCTCCTCGCCGCCACCTTCAGGGGTGAAGGTGATCTTCAGCGTGCCGGCACCGGGCACCTTGAAGTTCTGGGTCTTGTACTGATCGCCGTGGGCATGGCGACCGATGATGATCGGCTTGGTCCAGCCGGGCACCAGGCGCGGGACGTTGCTGATGATGATCGGCTCACGGAAGATCACCCCGCCCAGGATGTTGCGGATCGTGCCGTTGGGGCTCTTCCACATCTCCTTCAGGCCGAACTCCTCGACGCGGTCCTCGTCAGGGGTGATGGTCGCGCACTTCACGCCGACGCCGTACTGCTTGATGGCATTTGCGGAGTCAACGGTCACCTGGTCGTTGGTCGCGTCCCGGTTCTCGATACCCAGGTCGTAATACTTCAGGTCCACATCGAGGTAGGGATGGATCAGTCGATCCTTGATGAACTGCCAGATGATGCGGGTCATCTCATCACCGTCGAGCTCGACGATGGGGTTCTTGACCTTGATCTTGTCCATGCTGGCGGTGACTCCTCGAGGGAACTGGGTGGATGGCGGTCTTCCACGGGTGGGTTCTGACCGCCGCTCGAGACTATCGCGGTCGGTGCCGTTCCCCGGAATCGGCGACCTCCGACGATCTGCAACCGAGCGACCCACCTACGTGGAGGTGGCGCTGCTACCGTCGAACTCATACCAGCGGCCCGCCGAAATGCAGGCCCGTCGTCCAGTTGAAGGGGTCCGAACCCGTGAGCACCACGCCCATCAAGGTTGCCGTCACCGGCGCCGCCGGCCAGATCGGCTACAGCCTGCTCTTCCGCATCGCCAGTGGAGCACTTTTCGGGGCCGATACCCCGGTTGAACTGCGACTGCTGGAGATCACCCCCGCGCTGAAGACGCTCGAAGGCGTCGTCATGGAGTTGGACGACTGCGCATTCCCCACCCTCGCCGGCGTCCAGATCGGCGACGACCCGGCCAAGATCTTCGACGGTGTCAACCACGCCCTCCTGGTCGGCGCCCGCCCGCGCGGCCCCGGCATGGAGCGCAGTGACCTCCTCGAGGCCAACGGCGGGATCTTCGCACCCCAGGGCAAGGCGCTGAATTCCGTCGCGGCCGATGACATCCGTATCACCGTGACCGGAAACCCGGCCAACACCAATGCCTTGATCGCCATGTCGAACGCGCCCGACATCCCCAAGGAGCGCTTCTCGGCGCTGACCAGGTTGGACCACAACCGGGCGATCGCCCAGCTGGCGGCGAAGACCGGTGCCTCGGTCACCGACATCACCAAGATGACGATCTGGGGCAACCACTCCGCGACGCAGTACCCCGACCTGTTCCATGCGCTGGTCGGCGGCCGCAACGCTGCTGAGGTCGTCAACGACCAGGACTGGCTGGCCGGCACCTACATCCCAACCGTCGCCAAGCGTGGCGCAGCAATCATCGCGGCGCGCGGTTCGTCTTCTGCGGCGTCCGCCGCATCGGCCACCATCGATCACGTACACGACTGGGCGGCAGGCACACCGGCAGACGACTGGGTATCGATGTCGGTCTGCTCGGACGGTTCGTACGGTGTTCCCGAGGGTCTGATCTCTTCCTTCCCGGTGACCATTGCCGATGGCACGTGGTCGATCGTGCAGGACCTGGAGATCGATGACTTCTCCCGCGGGAAGATCGATGCATCGGTCAAGGAACTCGGCGAGGAGCGCGATGCGGTGAAGGCCCTCGGTCTGATCTGAGCCGTGCGACGAAGAAAGGCCCGGCGCGAGTGGCT
>JALYUK010000056.1 GCA_030853805.1 Actinomycetota bacterium
CTACTGGACCTTCGTCCGCGATCACCGCGAGGTCTTCGAGGCCAACTTCCGCTCCCGGATGATGGTGGCGATGTGGGATTCGATGGACACCGACAAGCAGGTCGGGCACGTCCACCGAGCCGGCCGCTACCTGACCTGACCTTCTGCCCAGCTCGGCCGACGCCGACAGCACAGCGCCCCGCCACCGTCGCGCTGCTCGCGATGGTGGCGGGGCGTTCTGAGCACTTACGCAGTCGCCCAGTCGGGGACCTTGTCCACCGAGGTCGGCGGGTCGTCCAGCAACGTGCCGGCCTTGCGCTCCGCGAGGTAGCTCTTCAGCTCCCTACGAACCACCGGCAACAGGATGTACACGCCGGAGAGGTTGATGAACGCACACAGGAAAAGCATCGCGTCGGCGAAGTCCAGGACCTGGCCGAAGTTCAGGATCGTACCGATGACCGTGAACACACAGAAGATGATCTTGTAGGACATCTCCTTGGCGGGGCTGCGACCGATCAGCGTCGTCCAGGCGCGCAGGCCGTAGTAGCTCCAGGTGAGCAGGGTGGAGAAGGCGAACAAGGTCACCGCGAGCGCCAGCACATTGGGGAACCAGTCCACGACGGTCTTGAAGGCCTCGGAGGTCACCACGACGCCGTCGGGTGCCGGTTTGCCGTTGGCAACCGCGGCCTGACCATCGACCCACGCCTTCGGCTCGGCGATGACGATGGTCAACGCGGTCATCGTGCACACGATCACGGTGTCGATGAAGGGCTCGAGCGAGGCGACGAAGCCTTCACTGACCGGACGACGGGTCTTCACTGCGGAGTGCACGATCGGGGAGGAGCCCAGACCGGCTTCGTTGGAGAAGGCCGCACGCTGGAAGCCGACGATCAGTACGCCGATGAATCCGCCCTGGACGCCGCTGCTGGAGAAGGCACCGCTGATGATCGAACCGAACGCCGGGAACACGCTGGTCGCGTTGAAGGCGATGACGGTGAGGCACGCCAGGATGTACAGGCCGGCCATGGCAGGTACCAGTTTGCTGGTCACGTTTCCGATCGACTCGACACCACCCAGGATGACTGCCGCCACCAGGGCCGCGAGGATCAGACCGAAGATCAGCGCTGCACCATCGCTGCCGAGGAAACCGCTCTCGCCGCCGGTGACGTTCTTGGCCTGAGCAAAGGTCTGGTTGGCCTGGAACATGTTTCCGCCGGCCAGACCGAACAGGATGATCGCGACGGCGAACGCACCGGTAAGAATCTTCGCGGGAATCCTGCCCAACTTGGCAAAGGCCACCGGCAGGTAACGGAAGGGGCCACCTTCGACGCTGCCGTCCGCATTGACCTTGCGGTACTTCACGCCGAGCGTGCACTCGGCGAACTTGGTCGCCATGCCGAGCAGACCGGCACACACCATCCAGAAGGTGGCACCGGGGCCACCGATGGTGACGGCGACGCCGACACCGGCAATGTTGCCCAGGCCGACTGTGCCGGATACGGCAGAGGTCAGAGCCTGGAAGTGGGTGATCTGACCCGGATCCTGACTACGACTGAACTTTCCCTTCGCGACCTGCAGGGCCAAACCGAAGTGACGCAGCTGCACGCCCTTGAAGAGGAAGGTGCAGATGAGGCCGGCAAGGACCAGCCAGAAAACCACGATCGGACGATCGGTGCCGTTGATGTTGACCGGGTAGAAAACGATGTCGGACGCGAATTTGGTGATCGGCTTGAAGACCGAGTCGACCTTTTCCTCGAAACTCTTCAGCGCCCCACCTTCCGCGGCATGGAGGGAGGCAGCAAGTTGGGAGACGCTCATGAGAGTGGAGTCTGGACTATGGCCCATGTAATTTCAATCACACTCCCAGGTAACTTTAATGTATTGCCTGTATAAGCGCCTCAGAGTCCGCCGGATCCGTGGGGTCTGATGCCCCGGACAGGGAAAACGATACTGAATCGTTATGCAGCAAGTTCCGATGCTCGGCCCAGTCGTCGGCCCCGGCGGCTGCCGGCGCCCCGTCCGCCTGCCCGTGGCGAACAACGCGGAGAATGGCCGATATGACGAGCCCGGCGAACGCTGCATCACCTGTGACCGATACCGGCACGATGACCGCGCAGTGGGTGTCAGATGATGTGATGCGACCGGATCGGCAGCCGTGGGACCTGCTGGTCATCGGCGGTGGCACCGCCGGTCTGGTCGCCGCGCAGACTGCTTCGAGCCTCGGCGCCAGCGTCCTGATGGTCGAGCGGGCGCGCACGGGGGGTGACTGCCTGTGGACCGGTTGCGTGCCGAGCAAGGCACTGCTCGCGGCCGCCCACGCCGCCGCTGACGCCCGTGATGCCGCGCGGTTCGGAATACGCATAGACGGCGTTCGGGTCAACTTCGCCGAGGTGATGGCGCATGTGCACGACGCGATCGTCGCTGTCGAGCCGAATGATGCGCCCGACACGGTGCGGTCGGCAGGGGTGCAGGTCGCGCACGGTGCGGCCGTCTTCACCGGTGCGGACCGGGTGCGCTTCACCGCGAACGAGGGCGGCGCCTGCCAGACCGTCCGGTTCCGGCACTGCGTGGTCGCGACCGGATCGCAGCCACGGATGCCCGACGTGCCGGGCCTCGCGGATGCAGCACCGCTGACCAGCGAAACTGTCTGGGGTCTGAGGAAATTGCCACGTCGGCTGTTGGTGATCGGCGGCGGCACCATCGGCTGCGAACTGGGGCAGGCCTTCGCCCGGCTCGGTTCGCGGGTCACGATTCTGGAGAGCGCCGACCGGTTGCTCGGACCGGAGGATGAACGATCAGCGCGCATCGTGCAGGAGTCGTTGGTCCGTGACGGTGTGCGGGTGCTGACGGGGATGTCCCTGGAGCGCATCGAGGTCGGCGTCGATGTGCACCGCGCGGATCTGGCCGGTGGCCGCAGCGTCGACTTCGACGTTGTACTCGTAGCGACGGGTCGCGCGCCACGCTCCGTCGGGCTGGGGCTGCAGGCAGCCGGAGTCGACACCGATCAGGGCGGGCATGTCATCGTCGACAAGCATCTACGGACGGGAAACCCGCGCATCTATGCCGCCGGTGACGTCACTGCGCACCCCAAGTTCACGCACGTGGCCGGCGTGCACGGCAGCCTCGCCGGGTCCAACTCCGTGCTCGGGATACCGCGCAGCGTCCCCGCCGGGGCTCCCCCACGGGTGACCTTCACGCAACCCGAGCTCGCGGCGTTCGGTGTCGCTCCGGCGGCTGCGGCCGACGACGCATCCCTGACGGTGCAGGTCATCACTCACGACGACGTCGACCGGGCGGTCGCGGAAAAACGCACCGCCGGACTGACTCAGATCGTCCTGGACAAGCGGGGCAAGATCGTGGGCGCCAGCATCGTCAGCCCGCGCGCCGGGGAGTCGCTCGCCGAGCTCGTGATCGCCGCGCGCGGCGGCCTCGGTGCGCGAGACGTCGCGAGCGCCATGCATGCCTATCCGACGCTGAACGACGCAATCTCCAACGCGGCCATTGCCCAGGTGCGCCGCCAGTTGGGCGCTACACCGGTGCGCCTCGTTACCCGCGCTCTGGCGGCCATCCAACGCCGTCGTTCATAGACCTGAACAGCGGCACGGCTTCACGACGGCCGTGCCGCCATCTGCAGATCGGTCCGTCAGACCATGGCTGCGGCAGCTGGGTTCTGGGCCCACAAGTCCGGGCCGAAGACTTCGTAGTGGATATTCGCCGACAGGATTCCTTTCGCGAGCAGCGCGGCTCGCGCCTCCTGCATGAAGGCCAACGGACCGCACATGAAGACCTGCGCCTCGCTCGGTACGTCGATACCGCTCAGGTCCATGCGCCCGGGAAGCGCCGGATGCAACGTCGGCGCGCTGTCTGCATCGGCCTCGTACCAGTTCTGCGCGGTGGCGTCATCCATGGCGAGCACCTGGCGGCGCAGGTCGGCGTAGAGGGCGTGATCGTGATGTGTGCGATCGGCATGGAAAAGGCGCACCGTGCGGCTCGGCTGACGCCGCGACAGATCCTCCAGGACAGCCGCCACAGGCGTGATCCCGATACCCGCTGACACCAGAACGATCGGACCGTCCGACTCGTCGAGCACAACGTCCCCCGCGGGTTGACTGACGTCGAGCACGGCACCGGGTGTCGCGTGCTCGTGCAGCCAGGACGAGACCTGCCCGTCGGGCAGCCCACCCTCGCCGGATACCCGTTTGATCGTCACCCGCAAAGAGTCGCCGCGCGGACCGGAGGAAATCGTGTACTGCCGCGGCTGACGCTCGCCGTTCGGTAGATCGACGGCGATGGCGATGTACTGCCCCGTCCGATGGGTCGGGGCCTCGCCGCTCACCGGCGCCAAGATGAGGGAGAAGACGTCATCGGTCTCATCAATTCGCTCGACGACCCGGTATTGACGCCACGGGTGCGCCGGGTCGGTGCCGCCGAGCGCGTAGAGCTTGCCCTCCTCGGCGATCAGCGAGCACGCGAAGAGCCAGTAGACCTCGTCCCACGCTGCGGCGATCTCCGCAGTGACCGCGTCCCCGAGGACGGTGCCCACCGCTTTGAGCAGGTGATGGCCGACGATCGTGTATTCCTGCGCCGCAATGCCCAGCGACACGTGTTTGTGCGCGATACGCGCCATGATCGGGGTGAAGTCGGGCGCGTCGGGGTCGATCAGGTTCACGGCGTACGCCACCACGGACGCAGCGAGTGCCTTGGGCTGCTCACCGACCGCCTGGTTGGCCTTGTTGAAGACACGCATGAGCTCCGGGTGCGCCGCGAACATGTCTGGATAGAAGGTGCTGGTGATCTCCTCGGCGTGCTGTGCCACTACTCCTGCGGTGGCCGCGACGATGCTCTCGGACTGTGGTGACAGATTCAACTGTGTTTCCTCTTCAGGTGTTCTGCGAGACTCCCGCTCGCTGGACTGCCCTATCTTTCCTACCGGGACGCAGGTCGGCTAGGGAACAAGGTCCTGGGCCAGCGAGCGCAGCCGTGGCATGGGCAGGGGCAGGGGCAGCTCTCGGCGTAGTACCTCGTTCTCCTGCGGATCAAGGACACTGTGCTGCACGCAGGCGGGCACCAGCTCGCCGGTCTCGGGGTGGGCCATCGCGTACGAGCAGGCAGCCAGTCGCTCCTGGGTGGCCGCGATCCGCGGATCGGTGCTGATCTGCCCGGCGAGTGAGGCCCGCCACGCCGGAGCAACATCGGCCGCGTCCATGAACGAGTGCATCACGAAGGTGACCGGACGCACTCCATGGCGCAGCAGCCGACGGATGCCGACCCTGCGCACCATCCGGCCGGCCCACCCGGTCGCGGTCACGACCACCCCCGGATGCCGGGCGCACACCCGTGCGACCTTCACGGCCAACAGCGACGGGGCGGTACCCGTGAAGCTGACCCCGCCGAATCGGGCGAAGAACACGTCGCGCACGTGCAGATCACGCGGATCCTGCTCCTGCAGCACCGGGAAATAGTCCGGCCCGACGAAGAAACCGTAGGAGGTCCTGTTGCATCGCACGTCGCCGGTCTGCAGCACCCGGAAGGGCAGCGACGTACCGACGCCGGCCTCGATCTGCGCCCACACCTCGTCGCCGGTGGTATCGCCATAGGTCTCGTGCCAGCGCCGGTCATCGCCGACAAAAGCCGCCGGTTGGAAGGAAAACAGACCGAAACCGAAGGCTTTGCAGTCCCGGATCACGTCGGCGATCTGCCCGAGATTGCTCGGTGTCACCGTCATGTTGTGCGCGAGGAAGAAGCGCACCCCGTGCTCCTCGCGCAGCCGCCGGAACATCGCAGTGAACTGCTCGCGGTAGGGGTTCAGGGACGCCTCGTCCGATGGTCGCGCGATCCCGCGCCGACCGAACATCAACATGTCGAAGTGCGCCGCGAACGACAGCCGCGGTAGTCGCTTCGTCCCGTCGGGAGCAATGGCCAACGCCCGCAGGTAGTCGTAGTCGAAGTCACCATGCGTCATGCTCATCGGTTCACGACCGTGCGCCCGCATCCGGGTGAGCACCTGCGCATGCTCCTGCGGGGGCAGCAGGGTGACCTCGCCGCCGATCAGTTGCGCGTGCGCGTGCGGACCGCGCAGTCGGCGCAGCAGACCCATCTGCCCGGTCACCTCTCGCAGCGTGTGCTCGCCGTCGACTCGCACTCGGTTCGCATCCCGCGAGTGGTAGCAGGGCGTACACGCCAGGTTGCATTTCGGGAACACCCCGTGGGTGCCCTCGCAACCCACCGCGTGCTGGCCGAGGGTCTGAGCGGGCGTGCGAACACCGATCGGTAACTGACTCCACCTCGTCCGCAACGCGGCCACTGTCTCCGGGTGCACCGGCCGGGTGGCCAGCTCAAAGCGTCGCACCCAGTGCGGAAGTCTCAGTCGCACGCCGGTCATGTCCGCCACCATGTGCGCGAGTGTCGCACCGCGGGCTGACACCAGTCGCCGACCACGGCCCGATGGACGATGTTCACCCGTCATCTCAAATCCACATCGTGAGACTCACGTCTTGCCATGTGAGAAGTTCGCAACGAAGCTGACCGGGTGGACACCTACACGCACGGACACGCAGACGCCGTGCTGCAGTCGCATCGCTGGCGCACTGCACAGAACTCCGCCGGTTACCTGTTGCCGTTGCTTCACCCGGGCCTGGAACTACTGGATGTCGGGTGCGGGCCGGGCACCATCACGGTGGACCTCGCCCGGATCGTCGCACCCGGAAAGGTGCTCGGTCTGGATATCGCGAATGCCCCGCTGAACGAGGCGCGCGATCTCGCCGCCCGCGCTGAGATCGCAGTGGATTTCGCCGTCGGCGACGTCTACGACCTGCAGCTGGCCGACGACAGCGTCGACGTCGTGCACGCCCATCAGATGCTGCAGCATCTGACCGATCCGGTCGCTGCGCTGCGCGAGATGGCCCGGGTATGCCGTCCGGGTGGCGTGATCGCCGTCCGCGAGGTGGACTACGCCGCCACCACCTGGTTCCCCGCCGACGAGGGCCTGGACCACTGGCTGCGGGTGTACTCCGAGACCGCCCGACGCAATGACGCCGAGCCCGATGCCGGCCGACGGCTGCGCTCCTGGGCACACGCTGGAGGGTTACGCGACATCACCGCCACCACCTCGGCGTGGTGTTACGCCACGGACGTCGAGCGCGCCTGGTGGGGCAACTCCTGGGCCGGTCGTGCGACGGCGTCATCGTTCGCCGAACAGGCCGTCGCCTACGGCCTGGCCACCCCCGCCGAACTGGCGGAAATCGCCGCTGCCTGGCTGCGTTGGGCCGCAGCCGATGACGGATGGCTGAGCTTCCTGCACGGAGAGCTACTGATTCGAGTCTGAAATCAGCCCGTCGACTCGGCAACGAGCGCGATGGCGATCACCACAGCCGCGAGCGCAAAATACCCCGCCCTACGCATCACCCCGACCGATGTACGCATCGCCATAACCGCTTGGATCGCGTGATACGCGGCGAATGCCCGGGACGCGACCGCAACGATCGTGAAGGTCGGCGTGGTGGCCGCGAGCAGTACCGTTGCGCCACCACTGACCAGGTACGGCGTGGGGCCACGCATGAAGCGGGACAGGCCGCTCAGATTGCCCTGCGCAGCGACCGTGTCGGCCACGGCTGCGCTGAACTGGCTGAGCACAGCCGACAGCACCAGGGGCAGAGCGAGCCATGGCGCTACCCGGCCGGTGATGTCCAGCAGCGTGTTGTCGGGCCCGGCGGCGGTGCCCAGCCCCATGACCGGGGTCGCGACCGCGACGAAACCCAGGTAGATCGAGGCCGCCACCAGTTGCGCCAACCGCGAGGCCCGGACACGGGTTTCGGCGTCGAACCGGTCGCCGAGATACTGCACCGTTTCGAAGCCCTGGACCGTGATCACGATCCACCGAGCACCAGCAGAAGCGAATCGGCGGGTGACGCCGACGAGGACGATCACTGCGACGGCCACGCACGCCACGGACCGCTCCCACAGTGCGGAGCCACCCGGGTCGAGGTAGCCCACGACGTACTGGGCCATGATGCGCAGGTACAACGCGACCGAGATGACGTAGGCCACCACGATGACCGCGTCTCCGGCCCGATCCAACTGCATGTTGAGCTTGTCGGGCGCCTTATCGGTCGACCGTGCCGCCAGTGCAGGTTCGACGACGCGGACACAGTGCCGCACCGAGGTGCCCACCACCCACGCCACTGCGCACACTCCAGCAGCGCCGAGCAGTGACAGCGGGCCGAGCGTGCGCTCCAGCACGGGCACGATGATCAACAGGCCGGAGCCGAGAATCGACGCTAGTGTGCGGTGACCGAGGCCCGCATTACTCGAGATGGTGTTGGCACCCTATGGACTCGCAGCCGCTGCGAGGTTGCGCACTCCTGCGACACTCAGCGGCAGCAGCACGGCAACGGCGAAGAGCGCGGCACCGTAGATCGCGACGTGTTCGGCGCCGAAGATCGCCGCCAGTGGGATCACGGCCAGTTGCCCGACCGGGATCGCCGCGTAGGAGCCGAAGTCGTCGTAGGAACTGACCCGCGACATCATCTGCGGCGGGATGTGGGTATGTCGCGCGGTGTCCCACGTGACGCCCATGAATGAGGTCCCGAGCCCGGCCAGCAGGGCGCCGACCGCGAGCACCGCCACGCCGACTCCCAGCCCGAGAAGTAGCAGCGGGAGGGCTCCGAGTGCCTGCAACATCAGACCGAAGACCAGCGGCCGACGCACGGTCAACCGGAGCATCACCACGCTCATCACGAGCAGCCCGACCGCCCGGACACTCAGCACCGCACCCCAGCCGTCCGCACCGAATGTGTGCGTCGCGATCACCGGCCCCATGATCTGCCACACTCCCGTCTGGACGGCGTTGACGACCGTGAAGGCCGCCGTGACCGACCAGATCCAAGACGTAGACCGGAAGTAGGTCCACCCCTCGCGAAGCTCGTGCGCCAGCCCGCGGGCCGGCGCGGCGGGTCGGTCGGGCAGCGCGACGAAGAGCATGCACCAGGCGGCGATGAGGAAGGATGCTGCGTCGATAAGGATCGCGATGCCGCCCCCGACGGTGGCCACCAGCACGCCGGCCGCTGTCGGGCCGAGGACTCGGGCCGCGTTGCGCGCCGATGCCAACTGCGAGTTGGCCTTCTGCAAGCCCTCGCGGGCGACCAACTGCGGGATGATGCCGCTCATCGCCGGGCCGGCGAATGCCTGCGTCGCGCCGTTGATGAACGCGAGCGCCACCAGGTACCGGATCGGCTGGTCGGTGATCACGCAGAAGGCCACACCGGCTTGGGATACGCCGCTGAGCAGGCTGGTCCAGCGCAAGAGCGCATCGCGCCTGAACCGATCTGCAATACCACCACCGAAGATCGTCAGGCTGATCATCGGCACCATCGAGGCGGTGAGGACGTAGCTCAGATCGGCTGCCCGGCCGGTCATCTGCAGCACGGCAAATGCCAGCGCCACCGGAGTCATCGAGCTACCGAGCACCGAGACGGTCCGGGCTATGAAGAACCAGCGAAAGTCGTGCGACCGCAGCGGGTTCGGCGGGTTGGCGGCCGAACCCTCGGCAGCCCTCGGCGGTGTGGTCACGATGTACAGCTTGCCTATCCAGGATTGTGATGGCTAACGTTTCGCGTGGAGGCGAAATATGGGGACGTGGCAGGTACCACCCGATCTACTCGCGTCGGCGCGCTTCGTCATCTCCGCAAAAGCCGAGATCGTGACGACGCTGATCGCGCTCTTCAGACCGCGCGACGCGACTGAGCGCGCCTTCCACACCGCGAACAAGGCGGCCTACGACGCGATGCTGGATCGGTTCCCGCAGCGTCGCGCGCTGCTCGACTGCAGTTTCCGACCGCGGCGCGGCGCGAAGCCCGGGTGGATCGCGGACTACCTGAGCTCACCGCCGCCCTCCCCCACGGCGAGCATCGCGCAAGAGTTGGCGTGCATCGCCGAGCTGACTGGTGACCGGATGCGCGCCGATCTGCAGGAGACCATCCAGGGCGCTCTGCCGGCCGAACTCGCCGACCTCGACCTGGCCGAGTGCGCGGTCGACCTGCTGTCGTGGGTGTGGACCCATACCCTCGAGACCGACTGGCAGCGGCGGGAACAGATCCTGCGCGCCGATATCGTCGCCCGCACCAGCCGGTTGGCGACCCACGGCTGGGCTGCCGTGCTGCATGACCTCGGTCGCGACCGGGACTGGGTGGGCGACGGACAGTTGCGGGTCAGCCGCCTCGATGTGCCCACGCAGATCCTTCCCGCAGGCGCCGATCTCTACTTCATCCCGGTGATCGGGTCTGCGACGTGGATCGGCTGGACGCAAGGACGCACGTACGCGGTCTACTACCCCGTCACCGGTCGGCTGGCGCAGACCGACGCGTCCCGCAAGGGCGGGCTGCCACTGCTGATCGGCACAAATCGGGCAGCCCTGCTGCGGATGCTCGAACACCCCGACAGCACCACGAACCTTGCTGCCCGCCTTCGCCTGCCGATCGGATCCGTGGGCAACCACCTGCGCGTGCTGCTGCAGGCGGGCGTCGTCACCCGGCGCCGGTCTGGCCGCATCGTGCTCTACTGGCGCACCCCGCTCGGCGACGCCCTCGTGGCTGCGGACGGCACGGATCAAGCGCCTGGCTGAGCGGTTGAGCGCCGGTGCAGGCGAGACTGGTCGGCATGCGCATCATCTCGCTGCTTCCGTCAGCCACTGAGATCCTCTTCGACCTGGGTGCAGGCGACGATGTCGTCGGGGTCACGTTCGAGTGCGACTACCCGGCGCAAGCTCGGGAACGCACGATCGTGTCGTTCTCGGCGATGCCGGAGGGGCTGACTCCCCGCCAGATCGATGACTTCGTGACCGCAGCGATGGCGCGCGGCGACGAGCTCTACCGGCTGGACGCCGACGCGCTGCGCGGCCTGGATGCTGATCTGGTGATCACTCAAGACCTCTGCGCCGTCTGCGCGGTGGACGTATCCACGGTTGACGATGCGCTGACCTACCTGGGATGCCGAGCCGAGGTCGTGACCCTCGATCCACACACTCTGGACGAGGTGTTGACCTCGATCGGAACCGTCGGGCGGCTGACCGGACGCTCGGCGCAGGCCGACAGGAACGTCAGCGCGCTTCGAACCCGGTTGGCTGACGTGGCCTCAGCAGTTGCGGGTCGACCTCGGCCACGGGTAATGCTGCTGGAGTGGACCGAACCACCGTTCGCGCCGGGCCATTGGATTCCCGAGATGGTGACCGCAGCAGGCGGCGAGTGCGTGCTCGGCAGTGCGGGCCAGAAGTCCGTTCGCACCACCTGGGAGGCCATCCGTGCCGCGTCGCCCGACGTCATCGTATCGGCGCCCTGCGGATTTCACGCCGAAGCAGCCGCCGACCTGACCCGCGAGCTACTGCCGCTGGACGTACTCCCGGACGGAGTGCCCGTATGGGCGGTCGATGCCAACTCATCGTTTGCCCGCCCCGCCGCACGGCTTGTCGACGGCGTCGAGGCGCTGGCCGCGATCCTGCATCCGGACGTCGCGCCCACAGCAGACGCGACCGGCTCCACCACCATCCGCATCCGTTGACCGAGGTGCGCTGCAGGGTGGACGCGGTCATGACAATCCAAGAACAGGTGGATGCACGACACCTCACTGAAATTGACAATCGTTATCATTAGGAGGTGGAATGGGGCCACCGCCCGATCGGCGGGATGGACAACGGATCAGGAGTAGCAATGGCGCGGTGCGCTGTAACCACAACGGCTGTTCTCGCGGTAATCGCAGCCGCCACGATGACGGGTTGTGCCACCACGAACCCGAACGATGCGAAGCCCGCACCGGCCAGCGGTTCGGGCAGTGGTTCAGGTTCGGGCAAAGTCATCCAGGTGGCTGCGAGTATCAACGCGTGGGGCAGCATCCTGACCCAGCTCGGCGGTGACCACGTCATGGCGACCTCGATCATCACCAACCCCGACACCGACCCGCACGACTACGAGCCGACCCCCAAGGACGGCACGATCATCGCGAAATCACAGCTGTTCGTGGACAACGGCATCGGCTACGACTCATGGGCCTCCAAAACCCTTGCGGCCAGCCCGAACGACGCACGCAAGGTCATCACCGTCGGAACCCTTGTGGGCATCCCCGACGGCGGTAACCCGCACCGCTGGTACTCCCCGAGCAATGTCAAGACGGTGGCCAACGCAATCACCGCCGACCTGAAAAAACTGGACCCGAGCAGTGCTACGTATTTCGATCAACAGAACAAGAAGTTCCTCACCACCGACCTGGCGACATACAACAAACTGATCAACGAGATCACGACGAAGTACGCCGGAACTGCCGTCGGGGCCAGTGAGTCGATCTTCACCCCGCTGGCGAGCGCGCTGAAGCTGAATCTGGTCACGCCGCCCAGTTTCCTCAAGGCGATCAGCGAGGGCACCGATCCGAGCCCGGCCGATCTGGGCACGATCAAGAACCAGATCTCCGCCAAGAAGATCAAGGTCTACGTCTACAACTCCCAGAATGCCACCCCGGATGTTGCCGCCCAGGTGAAAGCCGCGACGGCAGCCGGTATCCCGGTGGCGACTGTCACTGAGACGCTGTCCCCTGCAAACGCAACCTTTCAGGACTGGCAGTCTGCACAACTACAAGCCCTGATCACCGCACTGAAGAAGGCCACCGGTAAGTGAGTTCGATCCACGAGAGCAGTACCCCGCACGTCGTCGTCCAGCTATCAGGTGCGGCGGCGGCGGTAGGTGGGCGGCGCATCTGGTCCGGCGTGGACCTGTCGATCGAGGCGGGTGAGTTCGTCGCAGTGCTCGGCCCCAACGGCGTCGGCAAGTCCACCCTGCTGAAGGCAATATTGGGGCTGGTGCCGACCGCCGAGGGCTCGATCACCGTGCTCGGCGGCAAACCGGGCCAGCGCAACAAGCGGATCGGATATCTGCCGCAGCGACGGGCGTTCGATCCGTCGACGCGGGTGCGCGGGGTGGACATTGTCCGGCTCGGCCTGGACGGCGACCGGTGGGGCGTACCACTGCCGTCGTGGGTGCCCGGATCAACCAGTCAACAGACGAACGAACGCGTCGAGGAAGTCATCGACCTGGTCGGCGCGACCGCCTACGCCCGCCGCCCGATCGGGCAGTGCTCCGGCGGCGAACAGCAACGACTGCTGATCGCGCAGGCGCTCGCCTCTCGACCGGAGCTGCTCATTCTGGACGAGCCGCTGGACAGCCTCGACGTGACCAATCAGGCCTCCGTCAGTGCCCTGATCCGCGATGTCAGCCGCAGCGAAGGGGTCGCTGTGCTGCTGGTCGCGCATGACGTCAACCCGATTTTGTCCTATCTGGACCAGGTCATCTACCTCGCGCACGGTGGTGCCGTGATGGGGCCACCAGCACAGATCATCACCGCCGATACGCTCACCATGCTGTACGGCACCCCGATCGACGTGCTGCACGACCACGCCGGGCGACTGGTCGTGATCGGCCAACCCGACAGCCACTCCCACCACCACGGTGAGCACTGATGGGTGAGCACTGATGGGTGCGGGCACGCTCAGCTGGAATCTGGTGAACGACCTACGACAGTTGCTGTCCTTCCACTTCATGCTCAACGCCATGCGCGCGGGCACCGTCGTGGCGATCGTGGCGGGCGCCATCGGTTACTTCATGGTGCTGCGCCGGCAGAGTTTCGTCGGGCACACCCTGGCCGTCGCAGGTTTCCCGGGAGCCGCGGCTGCGGTCTACCTGGGATTGTCGACCGCGTTCGGATACTTCGGTTTCTGTATCGCGGCCGCCCTCGTCATTGCGGCGTTGCCGGGGTCGGGTCGGGCAGACTCGGGCCTCGGCGGGTACGGCGAGGAATCTGCCGCGATCGGTACTGTCCAGGGGGTCGCGCTGGCTACCGGATTCCTCTTCGTGAGCCTCTACCAAGGCTTCTCCACCAGCCTGACGAGCCTGCTCTTCGGCTCGATCATCGGCATCACCGACGACCAGGTCATCACCCTGCTGATCGCCGGCACCGTCTGCCTGGTTGTTCTTGTCGTCATCGGGCGACCATTGCTCTTCGCGAGCGTGGACCCCGAGGTGGCGCGTGCCAACGGGGTTCCGGTCCGATTGCTCAACGCCGCATTCCTGCTGGTGCTCGCAATGGCTGCCGCCGGCACCAGTCAGGTGACGGGCAGCCTGCTGGTCTTTGCGCTGCTCGTCGCGCCGGCCGCCACTGCCAGCCGGTTGACCGCCCGGCCCTCGGTGGGGCTGGCCCTGTCCATCGTGATCGCGCTGCTCGTGGTGTGGGTGGGCGAAGGGATCGCATTCTTCTCGCCCTACCCGATCGGCTTCTGGGTGACCACGCTCGCGTTCGCGCTCTTCCTGCTCGCCACCGTCTACCGCGCAGCATCGGATGCCCGAGGTCGGCGCCGGCTGCGCCCGGACTCTGCGCAGGCGGCTGCGGCGTGAGCGGCTTTCTCGGCGCCGACTACATCCAACATGCGCTGCTGGCCGGAACCGCGATCGCGTTGCTGTCGGGCCTGGTCGGCTACTTCGTGGTGCTACGCGGACAGGTCTTCGCCAGCGACGCACTCTCGCACGTCGCCTATACGGGCGCGCTCGCCGCTCTGGCCGCTGGGTTGGACCTGCGGTTCGGGCTCTTCGCCGCCTGTATCGGCGTCGGTCTGATCCTGGGTGTGCTCGGTGGGAAGGGCGGCGGTGACGACGTGGTGATCGGTACGACCTTCGCCTGGATCCTCGGGCTCGGCGTCTTTTTCCTCGCGCTCTACACGACGCATGCCTCGACGCAGACCGGCGGCGCGAACGTCAACGTGCTCTTCGGGTCGATCTTCGGGATCAGCGCCTCGGACGCACGTACCGCTGCGTGGATCGCACTCGGCGGCATCATCCTGCTGCTGGCCATCGCGCGTCCGCTGCTCTTCGCCAGCCTCGACCCGGCGGTCGCCAGCGGTCGCGGCGTACCGGTGCGGGTGCTCGGCCCGGTATTCCTGGCCCTGGTCGGGGTCACCGCCGCCGAGGCCAGCCAGGCGGTCGGCGCGTTGCTGCTGTTCGGGCTGGTTGCGGCTCCCCCCGCCGCAGCCCAACTGCTCACGGCCCGCCCGTGGCACGCGTTCGCGCTCTCCGGGGTACTCGCCGTCGCCGCTGTCTGGATCGGCATCGTGATTGCTTATGTCGCCCCGGTGCTGCCGGTGAGCTTTACGATCATGATCACGGCTGCGTTGATCTACACCGGCGCTGCGGCGCTCGCTGCAGCCCGCCGGCGGCATACCCGGGCGGCTGCCGCGTTTGCGTCGCTGGCGACGC
>JALYUK010000061.1 GCA_030853805.1 Actinomycetota bacterium
AGCAGCGGGAGCAGGTCCTTGATGCTGGAGATCTTGGAGTTGACGACCAGGATGTACGGGTCGTCCAGCACGGTCTCCATGCGCTCGGTGTCAGTCACCATGTAGCCGGAGATGTAGCCCTTGTCGAAGCGCATGCCCTCGGTGAGCTCGAGCTCCAGACCGAAGGTGTTGCTCTCCTCGACGGTGATGACGCCTTCCTTGCCGACCTTGTCCATCGCCTCGGCGATGAGCTCGCCGATCTGGGGGTCAGCAGCAGAGATCGAGGCGGTAGCAGCGATCTGCTCCTTGGTCTCGATGTCGACGGCCTGGTCCGAAAGTGCCTTGGACACGGCGGCCACGGCGGCCTCGATGCCACGCTTCAGCGCCATCGGGTTCGCGCCGGCCGCAACGTTGCGCAGACCTTCACGCACCATCGCCTGGGCGAGCACGGTTGCGGTGGTCGTACCGTCTCCGGCGACGTCGTCGGTCTTCTTGGCGACCTCCTTGACCAGCTCGGCGCCGATCTTCTCGTAGGGGTCCTCCAGCTCGATCTCCTTGGCGATGCTGACACCGTCGTTGGTGATCGTGGGGGCGCCCCACTTCTTCTCCAGCACTACGTTGCGACCCTTGGGGCCGAGCGTGACGCGCACGGCGTCGGCGAGGATGTTCATCCCTCGCTCGAGGCCGCGACGGGCCTCTTCGTCGAAAGCGATGATTTTAGCCATCTGTGTGGTCCTCCCACATTACGTACCGAAGCTGGCCATACGACGCCCGCGACGGACGAGTCGCGCCTGCCCGGGCGTACGGTGCGCGGGAGGTGAGCGGCTCTCGTCGGACGGCCACTGTCTGTCACTCTCATAGCGAGAGTGCTAACGCCATTATTGGCACTCTCCCCATGCGAGTGCAAACGACGGGACGGACCGTTCCTGAAGTCCTCGGTCGAGGCGGCTCAGTCTTTGTCGTCGTCGAAGCCGAGACGGCGCGCCGTGCGCTGCCGCATCCGACCGGCGCGCAGCCGCTGCAGGCGCTTGACGAGCATCGCGTCGTACGCCATCGCCTGCGGGGTGTCGATGAGGGAGTTCAACGTCTGGTAGTACCGCGTCGAACTCAACTCGAATGTTTCACGAATCGTCTGTTCCTTGGATCCCTGCAGCTTCCACCAGGTGCGCTCGAAGTCCAGAATGCTGCGTTCGCGCGTCGACAGGGCATTGACGGCCTGCGGCGGTTGGGCCTCGGCGGGGGCGACGCTCATCAGCATCCTCTCGGGACATCGGGGACGGGTGACCCAATAGTAGGAGCGAATGACACCGATGTCATTCCGGGGACGGGGCAGCCGGGGTCGCCCCGATCTTCCGATAGATTGTTGCTCGCTTACTATTTTGCTAGCATTCTTTCATGTCGCCCAAGGACCCGTCCCCAAAAGTGCAGTTCAACGTCTACCTGCCACCCGATCTCGTGACCCGCGTCAAGCACCGCGCGATCGACGAGGGCAGCAGTCTGTCCACCCTCGTCTCGCGGGCGCTGACCGACTACCTGGACGGCGACGCCCCACACCCCCGCTCCTCCCGCCCGGTAAAGGAATCGTGACCATGTCCCTGACTGTCGCCGCCATCCGCTACACCGATGATCTGCCCGCCATGCGCGACTTCTTGGAGCTGCTCGGGCTCTCCCCCGCAGTGGTGTCCTCGGGCTGGATCGACCTGCATGCCGGCGCGGGGCGCGTCTGGTTGCACGCCACCAGCAATGCCGACTCACCGAGCACACCCGGTCAGACCAACCTGTGTTTTGAGACCACCGACCTGCCCGGGCTCGCCGAGCGACTCGGCACGAACTACATCGATGAGACGTTCGGGGCGTCGCTGCTGATCACCGATCCATTGGGCGACACCGTGCAGATCAACTCGCGACACACCGACACCTACGGGTACGAATCGCTGCAGCCGCGCCCGGACCTGCAGACCTCAGTCGTCGCTGTGCGGTTCACTGACCCCGCCGGCTCGTACGTGCCGTTCCTGCAGGCACTCGGGCTGCGTCGTTCGGTCAGTACGTCGAATGCGGACTACGCAGAGTTCTCCGCAGGCACCGGCATCGTCGGCCTGCATACCGCGGGACCGGACACCGAAGATCGAACGCGCGCCACCAGCGCCCACGTCGCTGTCGTTCAGTTGGCACTGAGCACGACACGGGACCTGGACGCGATCGCGGAAACCCTGCGCAGCGGCGGCCACGGCGATGCCCACGTGGTGGCCGGAGGCTCCCAGCGCTCGGTCCATGTCACCGACCCCGACGGCCAGTCACTCGAGATTCACCCGGCGTGACCCTCGGCCGGCCTCGCCAAAGCGGCTCGGGTCGCATCTTGTGACGATGGGTGAGCAATAGCCGCACCCTCGTCAAAAGATGCACCCCGCGCCATCGTCCGCACAGTGCGTCCACCCCCTGCTGTTGTCGGGCCGGTTATCCACCGCACCCGGGAGCACACTGGCAGCCGATGCCGGGGTTGCTGGACTGTGGCCGATGTGACCCTCTTGACCATGCAACAGTCCACCTTCCCGGCCGGCATCAGCTCTGCGCTGATCGCCCGCGCCGCCGCGCAGGGGTATGCGTTCACCCGATCCGACGCACAGGAACTCGGGTGTCCCGACAGTCAGCTCCGCGCCTGGTGCCGGACCGGGCAGCTGCGCACGCCGGGTTATGGCGCCTATTACCTGCCACCGGCCATCAACAATGGCTCCTCAGACAGCCCAACGGACATCTCTGCCGACCTTTTCTCCGCCGACCGTGAGGACGCCGTGCGCCGGATTCGATCGATCGTCCTGACGATGAATGATTCTGTGGTCGTTACCCATGAGTCGGCTCTGCTGCTCCATGGGCTGCCGGTCTGGTCCACCAGGGCAGTTCTGGACACCCACCTGAGCAACGGTGGCATCCGGACGCGGACGCGCCGCAGCGGCGTGCGGATGCACCGTTCTGCACCGGCACTGCAGTCGATGCTCATCGATAACGTCTGGGTGGCCTCAGCTGCGTGGGCAGTGGCCCAGACGGGCTGCACCCTGGGACTGGAGGCAGCGGTGGTAGCCGCCGACGCGGCCCTGCACGCGGGGTTGACAAGCGTCGGCCGACTCGGCGAGGCATGCACGGAACTTACTGGCACCAGGGGCAGCAGCGCGCTCTCTGCGCTTCCCCGACTCGTGGATGGCCGCTCCGAATCGCCGGGCGAATCTCGCCTCCGGCTGCTCGTGGACGGCGCGGGGTTCGACGTGACGCCCCAGCTCGTCATACGCAACGAATTCGGCGACTTCGTTGCGCGAGTCGACCTGGCACTCGATGGCTCACCGGTGATCATCGAGTTCGACGGGATGCTGAAATACCGCGGTGCCGCAGCTCGTGGTGCGTTGGTGGCCGAAAAACACCGCGAACTGTCCCTGAACCGGCTCGGCTACATCGTCATCCGGGTGACGTGGGAAGACCTGCCGCACCCCGAACGCATCGTTGGCTGGCTGCGCACGGCTCAGGCGCGCACCGGAGGTCGCATCTTGTGGTGAGGGTGACGCTATTGCCGCACCCTCACCAAAAGATGCGGCCGGAGCCGGATGAGCGACGCTCAGGCCATCGAGTCCAGAATCGCGACGATGTCGTCCTCGGTCGTGCGGGGGTTGACGATCGCGAACCGTGCCAGCGTCTCCCCGTCGTGCGAGGTCGGCACCACGAAACCTTCCTGGCGCTGCAGGAGACCGTCGGACCAGCGGTGGTAGTCCGCAGAGTCCCATCCGAGCCGGCGGAAGACCAGCACCGACAGGTCTGCATGATGGACCGCTTCGACGTATTCACGCGAGCGCACCTGCTCCTCGGCGAAACGGGTCACCTCCAACGTGCGTTCGACAGCATCGGTGTATGCCTGGGTGCCGTTCGCGACGAGGGAGAACCACAGCGGCAGACCGCGCGCCCGACGGGTCAGACCGATGGAGTAGTCCGTGGGGTTCCAGTCGGGTGCGTCATTGAGCACGTCGAGGTAGGACGCGTGCTGAGTGTGCGCGGCGCGCGCCTGCGACGGATCGCGGTAGAGCAGCGCGCAGCAGTCGAACGGCGCAAAGAGCCATTTGTGCGGGTCGACGATGAAGGAGTCGCATCGCTCGATGCCGTTGTATTTGGCCCGCACACTCGGGGCGGCCAGACCGGCGCCGCCGTATGCACCGTCGACGTGGAACCAGATACCGAACTCTTCGCAGACGTCTGCGACCGACGTGAGGTCGTCGATGACGCCGAAGTTGGTGCTGCCGCATGTCGCGACCACCGCGAAAAAGGTCTCCGGACCGTGCTCTAACAGCACCTCGCGTAGCCGCTCCCCCGTCAGGCGCATCCCGTCATCGGTCTGCACCGGCACCATCTGCGCATCCATCACCTCACACGCCGAGGCGATAGAGGAATGGGCGCCCACCGTCGCCGCAACACGGAAGGGCCGCCCGCCGCGACGATTGCGGGCGCTACTCCGCGCGGTCACCAACGACGACAGGTTGCCGATGGTGCCGCCCTGCACGAATGACCCCCCGGCGGTGTCAGGCAGTCCGACCAGACCGGCGATCCAGCCCAGCGCCTGGTTCTCGGCATACACGGCGCCTGCGCCCTCCAGCCACGACCCACCGTAGATCGAGGAGGCACCGACGACCAGGTCGAACATCGCCGCTTCGCGGGTCGGGGCGCACGGGATGAACGACAGGTAACGCGGGTGGTCGATCGACAGGCACGCCAGCGAGAGCTCCTCGGCGAAGAGGCGCAACGCCTCCTGCCCGCCGAGCCCGCCCGAGGTCAGCGCCTGCCCGGCAACCGAGTCCAGGTACTCCTTGCTGCGCGGGCCGTCCAGCGGCACCGGATCAAGCGCCAGACGCTCCGCGGCGTACCGCAGGATGGACTCGCCGAGGGCCTGGGTGTCTTCGTTGAACTCATGCACGCAGCGAGTGTAGGTGCCCCGGCTGGTAGGCACGGGCCGTGGCGGACCTCGTAAATTGGGGGTATGCCGACCGCTGCCCTCCCCGAGTCAATCCACCCGAGTTGGGTCCAGACGCTGGCCCCGGTCGCAGACAACATCGCTGCCTGCGGTGATTTCCTGCGCGCCGAGCTCGCGGCCGGTCGCGGATACCTTCCCCCGGGGCCGGCGGTCATGCGCGCATTCGAACAGCCGATGGACGAGGTCAAGGTGCTCATCCTGGGCCAGGATCCGTATCCCACCCCCGGCTACTCGATCGGGTTGTGTTTCTGCGTCGCTCCCGACGTCCGCCCGGTGCCGCGCAGCCTGGTCAATATCTACGCGGAGCTGAGCACCGACCTCGGAGTACCGACTCCGAGCAACGGCGATCTCACCCCGTGGGCGGCCCAAGGGGTACTGCTGCTGAACAGGGTGCTCACCGTCGAGCCGAACAACTCCGGTAGCCACCGCCGAAAGGGGTGGGAGGAGGTCACCGGGTGCGCCATCGCGGGTCTCGTGGCCCGTGCGCAGCCCCTGGTCGCGATCCTGTGGGGACGGGACGCCCAGTTGGTCATCCCGCAGTTGGGCAGTACTCCCTACATCGCGAGCGTGCACCCGTCGCCCTTGTCGGCACGCCGTGGATTCTTCGGGTCCAAGCCGTTCAGCCGGGCGAATACGCTGCTGACGGAGCAGGGATGCTCACCCGTCGACTGGAGTTTGGTATGAGGTGGCACAGGTACATCGCGATCGGCGACTCGTTCACCGAGGGCGTCGGCGACGCCGACCCGGGTGCGCCGGCGAACTACATTGGCTGGGCCGATCGACTCGCGGGGCAACTGGGTAAGCGAAACGACGAGCAACGGACCGAGTTCGAATACGCGAACCTGGCTGTCCGGGGGCGGCTGCTGCACGACGTCGCCGGGTCCCAGTTGGATGCCGCCCTGGCGATGAAGCCGGACCTGTTGTCGATGGTGGGCGGAGGCAACGACATCCTGAGACCCAAGGCCGATCTGGACGGCATCGCCGATCAACTCGAGGCCGCGACCCGTCGCGCGCGCGATGCAGGCGCCGATGTGCTGCTCGCCACCTTGGCCGACCCCGGCCTCGCCCCGGTGATCAAGGCTGCTCGACCACGCGTCTCGGCCCATAACGCCAACGTATGGGGCATCGCCCAACGCACCGAGGCCTACGTCCTGGACATCTGGTCGATGCGTTCGCTGCGTGACATCCGCATGTGGGCACCGGACCGGCTGCACCTGTCCACCGACGGTCACCGCAGGGTCGCGCTGCAGGCCGCCTGGACCCTCGGGCTGATCGAGGGTGAGCGCGAGTGGGCGACGGCACTGCCGGCCGGGCCGCTGCAGTCACGCACCCGGATCGCGCATGAAAATGCCGTCTGGGCCAAGGACTACCTGGCCCCATGGGTGCAGCGGCGACTGCGCGGGCGCAGTTCAGGTGATGACCTGCAGCCCAAGGCCCCACAGCCGCGGCCGCTGACCCGGCCGAACGACTGAGCTGCCGAAGCGGTGTCACCTGAGCGAGCACGGATGACTCCGGCGGCGTACGCCGTGCTCGGAGCAATCGCTCAGGGCCCGACCCACGGCTTCGCCATCGCCCGACGTCTGCAACCCGGCGGGGACCTGGGCAGAGTGTGGAGTGTGACTCGGCCACTGGTCTATCGGGAGTTGGCCCGGTTGATCGAGCACGAACTGGTCATCGAAGAAGCCAACGAGCTGGGTGACCGCGGACCGCGCCGGACCGTGGTGCGCGTGTCGGCGGAGGGTCGAGCCGAAATCGAGTGGTGGCTCACCGAACCGGTGAGTCGGGTACGCGACTTCCGCTCGCTGTTCCTACTGAAGCTGGCCTTGATCGACGGTGTCGGGGATGCGCCTGCCGCCCTGATCGGCGCTCAGCGCGCGGCATTCGAACTACGGCTGACCCACATGCAGCAAGAACTTGCCGGCACCGCCGACTTCGAGGCTCGAATTCTGTTGTGGCGCAAGCTGTCTACCCAGGCTGCTGTGGACTTCCTCAATGCAATCGACCAGGACCCGCCTCACTAGTCGCATCGTGACTACCCGTAGGGCAGGATGGGCGACCAACAGATGCTCTCCGGTGAAAGGCACTCTTCGATGAAACGTCTCCTCGGCGCCCTGGTCATCGCGGCTACTACCGCGACCGCCGTGGCGGGGTGCAGCAGTAGTTCCCCTGCGCCCGAATCCGCAACAGCCACACCTAGCTCAGGCGGTACGACGAAGGGAAGTGGCAAGGTCAGCGTTCTCTACGCCGGATCACTGGTGAAGCTGATGGAGACAAAGATCGGGCCGGACTTCACCAAGAACACCGGTTACGACTTCAGCGGCTTCGGTGCCGGTTCCACGGGTCTGGCGAATCAGATCAAGGGCAAGGTCCGCAAGGGGGACGTCTTCGTCAGCGCCAGCCCGGCCGCCGACAAGCTGCTTCAGGGTCAGGCCAACGGCAACTGGGTCAGCTGGTACATCACCTTCGGCTCCTCCAAGCTCGTCCTCGGCATCAACCCCAAGAGCAGGTTCGCGAATGATCTGAAGACCAAACCCTGGTACGACGTGATCACCGAGCCGGGGTTCAAGGTCGGTTTCACCGACCCCAGGACGGACCCGAAGGGCAAATTCACCGCGCAAGCGCTGGCCGAGGCCGGGAAGGCCCATCCGGCCCTCAACAAAATTGCCGCCAGCCCCAAGAACGTCTTCCTTGAGGAGACCCTGGTGGCCGATCTGCAGACGGGTCAGTTGGATGCGGGGTTCTTCTACGCCAGTGAGGCGAAGACGGCAAACATTTCGACCGTGCCACTGACCGGCACGGACCTGGGGGCAAAGTACACCGTCACCGTTTTGAAAAATGCCCCCAACGCAGCGGGCGCGACGGCCTTCGTGAAGTATTTGTTGGGAGCCCAGGTCCAGGGCATCTTCAAAGACGCCGCGTTCACCGTGGCCGACCCGCCGAAAGCAACCGGCACCGTACCTGCGGGCCTGCTGCCGGCGAGATAGGAGCGACCAGTCACCGCATCGCGCAGCATGACCCGCAGCAGCCCGTTGAAGTATCTCGGCGGGCTGCTCGCGATCTACCTCCTGGTGCCGTTGATCTACTTCGGGTGGCGGTTCGCGACATCCGGGGATCGCGGTTTCGGGCAGAGTGGCCTGTGGGCTGCAGCGCGTACCTCGGTGGTGGCCGCCAGCATCTCCACGCTCATCGTGGTGTTGCTCGGGGTGCCGCTCGCGCACTGGCTGGCGCACGCTCGTGGCCCGGTCGCGCGAATCGTGACGGTCGCTGTGCAGCTGCCGCTCGCGTTGCCGCCGGTCATGAGCGGCATCGTGCTGATCTATCTGGTCGGGCCCTACACCTGGCTCGGTTCACATTTCGATGACAACCTCACCGGCAGTCTGGCCGGGGTGGTCATCGCGCAGACTTTCGTCGCGGCCCCGTTCCTGGTGATTGCAGCGCGCTCAGCCTTCGCGGAACGTGACCCGGCCCTGGACGATCTGGCGGCGACACTCGGCCACGGACCGCTGTCACGATTCTGGAAAATCGATCTACCGCTGGCGTCGAACGGGATTCGCGCCGGTGGGGTGCTCACCTGGCTACGCGCGTTGGGCGAGTACGGCGCCACGGTGCTGCTCGCCTACCACCCCTACACGCTGCCGGTCTTCACCTCCGTGCAGTTCTCCTCGACCGGGCTACCCACGACGCAGGCGCCTACTGCGTTGGCTCTCGTCATCGCGGTCGCGGGCCTGCTGCTGAGCGGCTTCCGGCTGAAGCGACGTCGCCACCGAGCCCATCCCCCGTTGCCCGTGCACCCCGAACCGGCGATGGCGACGCCGGTAGCTTTCGCCCTCGACCACCGGGTCGGCGACTTCCGGATCCATCTCACGCATCGTGCCGGCAGCAACCGGCTGGCGATCCTCGGTGCTTCCGGCGCCGGCAAGAGCCTCACCCTCAGGGCCATCGCCGGCCTGTCGGACACCCCGGGCGAAACCGTGCAGTTCGGGGTGCGGCCGGTGGGCGACGTGCCCGCCGAGCGACGCGGCGTCGGCTACGTCCCACAGAACCGCGGCCTCTTCCCGCACCTCACGGTGTGGGAGCATGCGACCTTTGGGGTCCGCGCAGATCCCGGCCTGGCTGCCTGGTGGCTGACCGAACTCGGCCTGGGTGACTTCCTCGAACGACGACCCGACGAGCTGTCGGGCGGTCAACGGCAACGGGTCAGCCTGGCCGCGGCCCTCAGCAGCGCACCGCAACTGGTGCTGCTGGACGAGCCGTTCTCGGCACTCGATGCGCCGGTGCGCTCCGGCCTGCAGTCCACCGTCCGCAGACTCCAGCGCGAAAGCGGCCTCTCCACGGTGCTGGTGACTCACGATCCGGTCGAGGCCGCGATGCTGGCCGATGAGGTGCTGGTGATCGCAGACGGTGAACTGCTGCAGGCGGGCCCGATCACGCAGGTCTACCGACATCCGGCCTCACCGGCAGTGGCCCGCCTGGTCGGCATACCGGACGTCATGCCCGGCATATCCACTGCTGCCGGACTGCTACGTGCCGGAGACTGCGATTTCGACGTGCTGACCGGCGTCGCTCCCGGGGCGCCGGTCACGTGGTGTATCCGCCCGCAGGACGTCACCCTGGGTGTGAGCGGGCGCTACGAAGCGCTCGTTGAGGACGCCGCCGACCTCGGCTCGCATGTTGCCGTCACCCTCCATCTCGGCGGGAGTGTGCGACTGTCCGCGAGCGTGCGGGATCTCGCCCAGGTGCCGTTGGGCAGCCGACGTCGCTTCGACGTGGACCCGGCACGCATCGTGGTGTGGCCTGTGCCCGACACGAGGACGACGGACATACTGGCGAAATGAGTCCCGCGCGCGAAACCGTCTTCACCTATGCCGCCCCCCACCTGAAATTGGGGCCGGGCGCCTCCCGCGAAGTCGGCTACGACCTCGCGGCGCAGGGCGCGAGACGGGTGCTGATCGTGACCGATCCGGGCGTCGCAGCCACCGGCGCTCCCCGACACGTCGCGGACTCGCTGTGCGAAGCCGGTGTGCAGGTTGAGATCTTTGACCGGTCGCACGTCGAGCCGACGGACGAGAGCCTGGCCGTGGCCGTCGAATGGGCCCGCGAGAACGGTCCGTGGGATGCCTTCGTCGCCGTCGGCGGTGGGTCCTGCATCGACACCGCCAAGGCGGTCAACCTGCTCACTACCAACTCCGGCGAGCTGATGGACTATGTCAACGCACCGGTCGGTGGTGGCGCCGACCCGACGCAACCGCTCAAGCCGCTGATCGCCGTACCCACCACTACCGGCACCGGCTCGGAAAGCACCACGATCTGCGTACTCGATGTGCTGTCGCAACACGTGAAGACCGGCATCAGCCATGCCTCGCTGCGCCCGACCGTCGCCGTGGTCGACCCCGATCTGACGGTCAGTCAGCCCACCATGGTCACCGCCTGCTCGGGGATGGACATCTTGTGCCATGCCCTGGAGAGCTATACGGCGAAGCCGTACACCTCGTTCGCGGCCAAGAAGCCGGGCGAGCGGGTGCCTTACTGCGGCGCGAACCCGGTCGCCGACATGTGGGCGGAGAAGGCCCTGATGCTGATGGCCGGATCGTTCCGCCGGGCGGTGCTGGACGGCTCGGACGTCAGCGCGCGATTCGACATGGCGTTGGCTGCCACCTTCGCCGGTATGGGCTTCGGCAATGCAGGGGTGCACATCCCGCACGCCAACGCCTATCCGATTGCAGGACGGGTGCGCGACTACCGACCCGCCGACTACCCGCAGGACGAGGCGATGGTGCCGCACGGGATGTCCGTCGCCCTGACCGCACCGGCCGCGTTCGCCTTCACCTTCGACGCCTCGCCGGACCGGCACCTGCGCGCCGCTGACCTTCTCGCGCCGGACGCGCCACGCACCGACGACCCGGGCGACCAGTTGCCGTCGGTACTTCGATCCCTGATGCAGGACATCGGCATACCGAACGGCGTCGGTGCCATCGGCTATTCAAGTGCTGATTTCGATGACCTCGTCGAAGGAACGATGAAGCAGCAGCGTCTGCTGGCGACGGCGCCGAAAGAGGTCACCGAGCAGGACCTGCACGACATCTTCGAGGCCTCCCTGAACCTGTGGTGAGTGAGCGTCAGCGGGTCATCTCCGTGCGGATCGCCGCCGCGAAGGCCTCGACGTCGTCCTCGGTCGTGTCGAAAGCGCACATCCAGCGCACCTCACCCGTGGCTTCGTCCCAGAAGTAGAACCGGAAGTGCTCCATCAGTCGCTCGCTGACCGCGGTCGGTAGGATCGCAAAGACCGCGTTGGCCTGCACCGGGCGTGGAATCTGCAGCCCGTCGATGTCGCGAACCCGCTCCGCCAACAGCCGGGCCATTGCATTGGAGTGCGCGGCGTTTCGCAGGTAGAGGTCATTCGTCAGCAGCGCCTCCAACTGGGTGGAGATGAAGCGCATCTTCGACGCCAGCTGCATCGACTGCTTGCGGAGGTACTTCATCCCCTGGACCACGTCGGGGTTGAGCACAACCACGGCCTCACCCACCATCAGACCGTTCTTCGTGCCGCCGAACGACAGGATATCGACACCGGTGTCGGTGATCATCTGCTTGAACGAAACACCCAGTGTCGCTGCCGCATTCGACAGTCGCGACCCGTCGACGTGCAGCACCCAACCACGGGTGTGCACATGCTCGGCAATTGCTGCAATCTCCTGCACCGAATACGCCGTACCGAGTTCGGTCGTCTGGGTGATGGAGACCACCTTCGTCTGCGCGTGGTGCTCGTCGTTCTGCCGAATAGCCACCGTGTCGATGAGCGACGGGGTGAACTTGCCATCGGGCGTCGGCACCGTCATCAGCTTCAACCCGCCCATCCGCTCCGGTGCAGCGCACTCATCGACGTGGATGTGCGCGCTCGCGGTGCAGATCACCGACTCCCAGCGCTGCGTCACTGCCTGCAGCGCAACGATGTTCGCACCCGTTCCGTTGAACACCGGGAATGCCTCGACCCGGTCCCCGAAGTGCCCTCTGAAGACCTCCTGCAGCCGCGCGGTGTAGACGTCGTCGCCGTACGCCGTCTGATGGCCGCCGTTGGCTCGGGCGATCGCAGCGAGCACCTCAGGGTGCACCCCGGAGTAGTTGTCGCTGGCGAATCCGCGAGCGTTTCGGTCGTGCAGAATCGGCAGGCCCTCAGTCATACCGACATCGTCACAGATCCACCCGCCCGGGCGTTCATCGCACCCCGCCGTTGCAAGCGACATGCACTTCACGGCTGCCGACCCAAACAACCCCGCGGCTACGCAGTTCGGAAACCTGACGGGATTGAACTACCTGTCGCTCGCTGCACAGCGACCGCCCGCGCGACCGTGGATCGGACCCAGTCCTCGTTGTGCATCACGTGTTCCCACGAGAAGCGCAGCAACATCCAGCCGCCCAGAATCAGCTCGTCGTATCTCCAGCAGTCCCGGACCAGTTGCGCGCGCTGTGTGTGGAACTCGTGGCTGTCCGCCTCGATCACGATTCGCAGTGACTCGCTCACCAGATCTGGACGTATCCGGTGTCCGGCGACCTCCAACTCGGCCTGAGGCGTGAAGACCGGGCCGACCGCTTCCAGGGCGAGCGCCCGCAAGGTGGACTCGAAGGGGTTGGCCGCGAGCGCTGAGGCCTGCGTAAGAGCCAGCGCCGCCCGCGATCGGCCGAAGCGGGGAAGGCAAGCCACCTGTTCAACCAACTCGCCGGCAGAAAGCAACCCGGAACGTAGCGCCGAGTCGGCTACCGCGAGGGACTCGACCAAGGGCAGATCGCGCGCACAGTCCACGACGGTTCGGATCGGTGTCGTGAGCAGAATCTCCTGAACATCTCCCGTGGGCAGATCGCGCCACCTGATGTCGCACCCTCGACGTCGCGGCGACGCTATCTTCCGAGTCCGGTGAACGGTCAGTTCGGGCCGCGTGGGTTCGGAACGGACGGACCAACCGTGCAGCAGCGCGGCACTTCGATGGCTGATGACCGCGCTGAGCTCGCGCGCCGCCCCTCGCGTGGTGTCGAAACCTGCCGATGTGTACTGCCCGCGCCCCACCCGATGGATGACTTTCATCGCAACGGCGGTATCGATGCACCTGTCGCCGACAAAGGCCCGCAACTCAGCGCGAGTCGCCCATCCCCCGCACTGAGCAAGAGCCAGCAAAGCACTCTGGTCCATTTACCGAGCATTACCGAGTCAACTCGGCAGCCACCGAAGTTATCCACAGGTGCAGCGACGAACCTGCACTTCTAGGATCCGTGGCCGACGGCTGCCCGGGTTGCGCGGTTGTTTGCGACGCCAGCCGTGAAGTGCATGTCCATCGCTGCGGATGGCTAGAGGATCGCGCCGTTGACCTCGGCCGCCGGGCGGTCCCACAGGCCGATCAGCTGCGCGGCCACGTCGTCGACCTCGCGGTAGTTCTTGAACGCCGCATCCGGTCGGGCCGCACGCATCGCAGGTGTGAGCAGCGCCATCACCCGTACGACGCTCGCAGCGGCGTCGCTGTCCTTGAACGAGTCCGCCACGGCCAGCGTCCAGGCCTCGGCCGCTGCCTTCGCCGCTGCGTAGGCAGCGTTCTTGGCCCGCGGTTTCGCGACCCCGGTCGACGACACGATCGCCAGCCGCCCGCGCGGACTTGCCAGTATCGGGTCGTGCAGTGCCCGGCTCGCGTGCTGCAGCGTCTGGATCAGCGACGTATGCAGTACATCCCAGTCGGTGAGGTCGGATTCGACAATGCCCATGCCGCCACGCCAGCCGCCCACCAGATGTAGCAGCCCGTCGATACGGCCGTGGGTCTGATAGAGCTCGTGACCCCAGGCAAGGGTCTCCTGCTCGTTCGAGAGATCGACCGTGCTCGCGCTGACCGCTCCATTGCCTGCAGCAACCAACGTGTCCATCGCTGCGGCGTCGCGCCCGACCACCACCACCTGCGCACCGGCTGCGGCCGCGTGTCCCACGACGTCCGGTCCGAGCGCTCCGGTGGCGCCCGTGACGACGACGACAAGCCCGCTGAGGTCGGTCATGCGACCTGGGGTACTTCGGCGTTGACGGCCGTGATGCCGGCCGTCGAGGCGATCGTGGGGGTCATCTTCTTACGCAACGCCTCGTAGAACACGTTGAGCGGGAACTCGTCCGGCTGCACGGCATCCACCATCAGCTTCAACGGGCCGTCCAGTGGCAGCGCCTCCGCGCCCTTGGCCCAGGTCGACGCGGGGTGCGGTGCGACGTACCGCGCCATGAATTCATGCGCCGCGAGCCAGTGCCCGACGCGGGACCGATCGATGCCGGAACGGTAGAGGTGCTCGACCTCGTCGCACAGCGCCACGATGACCTCGGGCACCCGACGCCAGTCGAAGGACAGCTTGTTGTCGGTCCAGCGCAGCGCATCGTGCTGGTGCAGGTAGGCGAACATCAGTTGCCCACCCAGCCCGTCGTAGTTACGCGTACGGTCCCCGGTGATCGGGAAGCGGAAGATGCGGTCGAAGAGGATCGCGTGCTGCACGAACTTGGCGTACGGCTGACCCTGTCCTTCCAGAAGGACAGCCTGCCGGAAGGTGTTGAGGTCGCAGCGCAACTCCTCCAGCGCATACATCCAGAACGGCATCCGTTGCTTTATCATGAACGGGTCGAACGGCAGGTCACCGTGGCTGTGGGTGCGGTCGTGGATCAGGTCCCACATGGCGAAGGTGCTCGCTGCGATGTCCTGGGAGGCGACCAGTCGCTCGGCCTCCGGCGGCAGCTGTAGCGACAGCAGTGCGGATGCTTCGCGCACGACGCGGCGGAAGCGCGCACCCTCGCGGTCACAGAAGATGGCGCCCCAGTGGAACTTCGGAACCTCCCGCACTGCAACGGTTTCGGGGAAGAGCACGGCGGAGTTGGTGTCGTAACCGGGGGTGAAGTCGATGAAATTGACGGCCAGGAACATTGGGTTGTCGTAGGTCGCCTCCACCTTCGCCAGCCAGTCCGGCCACGCCACCCACAGCAGCAGGGCCTCGAAAACCCGGTCCAGGTTGCCGTTCTGGGTGTACATCGGAAAGACGACGAGGTGCTCGATGCCGTCTTCGCGGTGCTGATCGGGTCGGAAGGCGAGCAGGGAGTCCAGGAAGTCGGGGACGCCGAAGCCGCCATCGACCCAGGCGTCCAGGTCGACCGGTAGCAACGTCAGGTAGTCCACGTCGTGCGGGAATCGCGGTGCGAGCGCGGCGATCTCGGTTTTCATCGTGTCGACGAGATCGGCTGCGCGGGCGTGGTCGTGCGCCGCGCCGTCGATGGAGCCGTTCTTGGCCTGCATCAGGCGCAGCTCTTCAACAGCCTGCTTCAACCGCAGCCATTCACCCGTGGTTTCGACACCACGGGTGAGGTGCCGAACGTCGCTGATCCGCTGCCCAGCCGCCCAGGTGACGGCGTTGGTCCAGAACTGCGCGTGATCCAACTCAGCGATCGAGTCGTCGCCCATGATGTCGGAGTCGGCGAGGACAACGATCCGGCCCTCGCCGTAGGTCGTCGTCACTGCGAGCGCCTCACCGGCTGGAAAGGCCGTGGGGCTGGTGCGGGCGAGTACGCGTACCTCGGCGCCGGCCTCGATGTCGATCACACCGGTGCGGTAGAAACAGAGTTGGTCCACTCCGGCGAGCAGGCCCTGACCGGATCGGTCGGGCATGTCGGCCAGCACCCAGGTGGCGTTGTCGTGGTGGCGGTGGCCGCCGTCGACGGACTCGTGCACCACGGTGCTGCGAACCCGCACCCCCACTCGGGCGAGCAGATCGTTCACATTGTTGCCGTGTACGTCCTGGTCACAGTCGGCCAGGACGACGAGGCCGCCGCCGCCGTGGACGAACTCCAGCACTGCATCGATCTCGGCCGGCTCGAACGCGGCGGGCAGCGTGCCGGCGACCCGCTCGGACCTGCCGTCGGCGGGGTGGGCGATGACGTAGACATCGGTATCGGCCAGAGCGGGCACGGTAACCGGGCCGTCATGGCGCGCCACAACTTCGAAACCCCGCGCGCGTAGCGCGAGCGCTGCCTGCTCCAGGCTGGCGTCGTCGGGATTGGCGGGATTGATGATCGCCGCGAGCGACCGCTCGAGCGCCCAGGCACTGGAGTGCTCCTGTTCGACCAATACCTTCGGAAAGACAGCCACGACGCCTCCAAGCGAGATTATTTATTGCATTTCGAAGCTTAAACGAGATTATTTGCGGTAGCAAGCTGCCGCGTGGGGTGCGTCACATCGAGGCTCCGGGGGCCAATTACAGTCGGAGGTATGACGGTCAATCGCCTCCTGCCCGACGATGCCGGCGCCGAACTCATCGCCCTTGTTCGAGAGTTGTGCGTCAAAGAGCTCGCGCCCCGCGTAGATGCCGCCGAACGCGACGGCGAGATGCCCCGAGAGGTCTACCGCACCCTGGGTGCAAGCGGCCTGCTGGGTTTGCCGTACGCCGAGGAACTCGGCGGCGGCGGGCAGCCCTACGAGACCTACCTGCAGGTCCTCGAAGAGATCGCCGCGACCTGGATGAGTGTGGCCGTCGGAGTCTCCGTGCATGCACTGACCTGTTTCCCACTGGTGAGCACCGGCACGCCGCAGCAGCAGGAGAACTGGCTGACCGACATGCTGGGTGGGGAACTGCTGGGCGCCTACTGCCTGTCCGAACGGGAGGCCGGCTCGGATATCGCCAGTATGAAGACCCGTGCCCGCATCACGCAGGACGGCGACGCGTACGTCGTGAGCGGCACCAAGGCATGGATCTCGCACGCCGGCCACGCCGACTACTACACGAGCTTCGTGCGCACCGCCGACACCGGAAGCAAAGGACTGTCCTGCTTTCTGGTGCCGGGCGACGCGGACGGCCTGAGCGCTGCGACGCCCGAACGCAAGATGGGTCTGGCCGCCGACCCGGTCGCCGAGATGCGCTACGACGACGTGCGGGTGGACACGAGTCGACGCATCGGCGCGGACGGCGACGGGATGCGGCTGGCGCTTTCCGCGCTGGACGCCGGACGCCTCGGAATCGCCGCCTGCGCAACTGGACTCGCGCAGGCTGCACTCGATGCCGCCGTGCATTACGCGGGCACCCGCGAGCAGTTCGGCCGGACCATCGCCAGCAACCAGGGGTTGCAATTCATGCTCGCCGATATGGCCGCCTCGACCAACAGCGCACGCGCGTCCTACTTGTTGGCGGCGCGACTGAAGGACGCCGGACGCAAATACGCCGCGGAGGCCTCGATAGCCAAGCTCGTCGCCACCGACGCGGCGATGAAAGTCACGACCGACGCGATCCAGGTGCTCGGCGGGGCGGGGTACACCGCTGACTTCCCCGTCGAGCGGATGTTCCGGGACGCCAAGGTCACTCAGATTTTCGAAGGCACCAACCAGATCCAACGCATGGTCATCGCGCGGCACCTGCTGGCGCGCGTCACCCGCTAGCGCGCGTCACCCGCTAGCGCGGCGCAGGCAGTAGCTTGACAGTCGCTCTGCGCCTGACCAGCAACTCTGCCCTCATCGCACCGGCTCTATTTGGATTCATTGCACCCGAAAGGCTCACCCATGAAGATCACCGATTCGACCGTCGCCCTCATCACCGGTGGCGGATCCGGCCTCGGCGAGGCCACCGCCCGTCGCCTCCATGCTGATGGCGCGGCCGTCGTCATCCTCGATCTGGACCGGTCCCCCGGTGCCGACGTCGCGGACTCACTCGGCGAGCGCGCCCGGTTCGTGGCCGCAGACGTCCGCGACGAAGCCCAGGTGCAGGCAGCGATCGACGCCGCACGCGCACTCGGTGAACTACGCATCACTGTCAACTGCGCTGGGATCGGCACCCCCGGGCGGATCGTCGGCAAGCGTGGCATCCACCCGCTGCAGGACTACAAGGACGTCATCGAGATCAACTTGATCGGCACCTTCAACGTGCTGCGGTTGGCAGCGGCGGCCATGCTCGAGAACGATCCGGTCGACGGCGAGCGCGGTGTCATCACGATGACCGCGTCGGTCGCGGCCTACGACGGTCAGATCGGCCAGGCGGCGTACGCCTCGTCCAAGGGTGGCATCGTGGGGCTCACCCTCAGCGCGGCGCGCGATCTTGCTCAGCAGCAGATCCGGGTCATGACGGTAGCTCCCGGCACGTTTGAGACGCCGATGCTCGCAGGTCTGCCGCAAGAGGCGATGGAAGCGCTCGAAGCGCAGGTCCCGCACCCCTCCCGCCTCGGCAAGCCCGCCGAGTACGCCGCACTCGTCGCGCACATCATCGACAATCCGATGCTGAACGGCGAGGTCATCCGCCTCGATGGCGCGCTGCGGATGCCACCCCGCTGACCCGCCCTCCCCGCGTTTGCGTCGCCAGCGACGCAAACGTGAAAGCGGCAGGCGGAGTCGGTCGGGCGGATCAGGACCCTTTGATGCCCCAGCTGCCGGTCCAGGTCTGTCCCGGCTCCAGCGACAACAGTCCGTCGCCTGAGTTGAACGCGTTGGACGGGCAGGTCATCGGCTCGACGGCGATGCCGGTGCGCCGCGCCTTCTGCTCCGGCAACGAGTCACCGGTGAACACCTGCGCGTAGGGAAACCTGGTTGCGTCCGCCCACAACGTCGTGCGGTGCTCGCCCAGCTGAACTGACACCGACCATCGACCGTTATGGGCAGTGAGCCAGGCGTAGCAGTGGTCCAGCTGGGTGGCCCCGATCGACGCGCCGTCACGGAAGTCGAACGCCGTGCCTTCTACCCGGGCCGAACCGATCGGGATCAGCTGTTCGTCGACCGTCAGGGTGCGGGCGCCCGGGACGGTGAGCGTGACCTCGTCGTCGATCGACTCACCGACAGTGAGGTACGGGTGCGCGCCGTACCCGAACGGCGCCGTGCTGTTACTGAGGTTCGTCGCCGACGGCGTGACCATCAACCCGTTGTCGCTGAGCGTGTAGGCGATCTGCAAGCGCAGCGTCCAGTCCCATCCTGGCTGCGGGCGCAGCACGTGCTGGACCACAACTGCATCAGCATCGTGTTGCTGCACAGTCCAGTTGGCCCAGCGCACGAGTCCGTGGGAGGAGTTGGACCGGGCCGGTTCGGTGAGGGCCAACTGCTGGGTTTTGTCGGCGAAGGTGTATTTCCCGTCCCGGATCCGGTTGGGCCAGGGCATCAGCACCTGCCCGCGCCCGGCATCCGCCTTGGCGCTCTCGGGGTAGCCGTGCAGCAGATCGCGCTCACCGACTCGGTAACTACGCAGTCCGCCGCCGACACCGACGATCACCGCCTCATGGTCGCCGTGCTGGATGGTCCACTGCTCGCCACTGGGAAAGACTGTCTGCATAGCTCTAGTTGACCACGATTTGGACATGCTGGGCGGGTCAGATGTGACCCGCTCGGCATGTCCAAATGCTGGTCAGTCGGTGCTGGACAGGAGCCGCAGTGCCGCCTCGCGCATCTCCACCTTGCGAACCTTGCCGGTTACCGTCATCGGGAACTCCTGCGTGACGTGCACATACCGCGGGATCTTGTAGTGCGCGAGCTTGCCGTCGCAGAAGGCTCGCAGCGCCCCGACGTCCAACGCGGCGCGGTCCGGCCGCATGACCACCCAGGCCATCAGTTCCTCGCCGTACCGCTCGTCCGGTACCCCGATAACCTGCACGTCGGCAATGTCCGGGTGGGTGTAAAGAAACTCCTCGACCTCACGGGGATAGACATTCTCACCGCCGCGGATGACCAGGTCCTTGATGCGCCCGACGATGGCGACGTAACCGCGCTCGTCCATCGTCGCGAGGTCGCCGGTGTGCATCCAACGCGCCGCGTCCATCGCCTCAGCGGTCTTGTCGGGCTGCTCCCAGTAGCCGAGCATCACGCTGTAGCCACGCGTACACAGCTCACCGGTGACGCCGCGAGCCGCGGGCAGGCCCGTCGCCGGGTCGATGACCTGTACTTCCAGGTGCGGCATCACCTGCCCGACGGTTTCGGTGCGACGCGCAAGGTCATCGTCCATCCGCGTCATCAGCGACACCGGCGACGTCTCAGTCATCCCGTAGCAGATGGCCACCTCGCTCATGTGCATATCGGCGATGACCCGCTTCATCACCTCCACGGGGCAGGGTGAGCCCGCCATGATCCCGGTCCGCAGCGTGCTCAGGTCGAACGTGTCGAAGTCGTCCAGTCCCAGCTCGGCGAGAAACATCGTGGGCACGCCGTACAGCGAGGTACACCGCTCCTGCTGTACCGCCTTCAAGGTGACGCGGGGTTCGAAGGACGGCGCCGGTATGACGACACACGCTCCGTGTGAGGTGGCCGCGAGGTTGCCCATCACCATCCCGAAGCAGTGGTAGAACGGCACCGGCACGGCGATCCGGTCCTCGTGGGTGTAGCCGACCAGCTCACCGACGAAGTAGCCGTTGTTCAGGATGTTGTGGTGGGTGAGGGTCGCACCTTTGGGGAATCCCGTGGTGCCGGAGGTGTACTGGATGTTGATCGGCTGATCCGGCGCCAGCTCAGCGGCACGCCGGTCCAATTGCGTCGCACTGACCTCCCCCGCGCGTGACAACAGGTCCTCCCAACTGCCATCCCCGATGTAGACGACCTGGCGAAGCTCGGGGCACTTCCCCTGCACCTGTTCCACCATCGCGCGGTAGTCCGAGCTCTTGTGGGTGGTCGCGCTGAAGAGGGTGCGCATGCCGGACTGCTGGAGCACGTAGGACAGTTCATGCGCCCGGTACGCCGGGTTGACACACACCAGGAGTGCACCGATGCTCGCCGTCGCGTACTGCACCAGCACCCATTCGGGCAGATTCGGCGCCCAGATGCCCACCCGGTCCCCCCGCTGTACCCCGGTTGCGAGCAGCGCCCTCGCGACCAGATCCACGTCGGCGACCAGCTCGTCGTAGGTCCACCGCCGCCCACTGGGCACGTCGACCAGCGCTTCCCGAGCCCCGTGCACAGCGGCCGTGCGACGTAGATCGGCACCGATGGTGCTCCCCAGCAGCGGGACATCTGAGATCCCGCTGGCATAGGACGGGGTCGCGTCGGGCGACACGGGGATCACGGACATGAGGTGGCCTCCTCGGCGTGGAGCGGTGCTTTCAGCGGTGCTGGCTTTTGCACCCTAGCCCGGCCGTTCGGCAGTGCGACCTGTCGCGCAATATCCTGGTGGGGTGACATCTCGCAGTTTCGCCGACGACGTGCGGGGCCGCACCGATTCCCAATTGCGGCAGCTGGTCCTGCGCCGCCCCGACCTTGCGCGGCCCGCACCTGCTGATCTGACCGGTCTCGCGGCCCGCGCCGCGACCCGCCCCAGCGTGCAACGGGCCATCGAGGCCCTGCAGGCCGACACGTTGCGCGTGCTGGAGGCAGTACTGGTCGCCGATGAGCAGAGCGCGCCGGCCCTGCTCGGCACCACGAAGAAGGCCGTCACCCCGCACCTGAAGTCGCTGCGCGAGCTCGCCCTGCTGTGGAAGTCCCCCGAGGGACTCAAACCGGCGCGCGCCGTGGCCGAGATCGTCCCGGAACCCGCGCGGCTGGGACCGCCGGCACTGGAACTGGGTGTGCGACCGCCCACCGACATCCCCGCCGCGGTCGCGCAATGCTCAGAGCGCGCGCAGACCGCTCTGGATCGGCTGCGCTGGTCCGGTCCGCGCGTCACATTCTCCAGTGAGCGGGCCCGCGCGGTGCGTGATGAGTTGATCGGGGCGTCACTGGCCGCTGCGGTCGAGGACGACGCCGCGATCCTGCCCCGCGAAGTCGCACTCGCCCTACGCGGTGGCCGGTTGTACGCCGACGCCCTGACACGTCCTGAGCCGGTGGCAACGCCGCGCGAATGCACCGACGTCGACCGGGCGGGCGGGGTGGCGGCATCGGAGTTGCTCGCTCGCGTGGAGGAGTTGGCACTGCTGTGGGCCGCAGAGCGGCCTCGCGTGCTGCGTTCGGGCGGGCTCGGCGTCAAGGATCACCGTGCTGCCGCATCGGCGCTGGAGATCACCATCGAGCAGGCGGCGTTCGTGATCGAGATCGCAGCGGCCGCAGGCCTGCTCGGGCGCACCGCAGATGCCGTGTCGATCTTCCTGCCGACCGCGGCCTACGACGAATGGCTGGACGGTGAGCCCGCTGACCGCTGGTCGCAGCTCGTGCGCACCTGGTGGACCACCTTGCGCGCACCGAACTTGTCCACTGACGAGGACATTCCGGGCGGTACCGCCAACGTCCTTGCGCCGGAAGCCAGTTGGCCGCTTTTGCGGACGCGTCGCCATGAGGTGCTGAATGTGCTCGCTGCCCTCCCTGCGGGTCAGCCGGCCACGCTGGAGGAAGTCGGGGAACTACTGCGCTGGCACCTGCCGATGCGGCTGCCCAGCACGGCGCCCACGCGCGCCGACATCGTGCTGCGCGAAACCGAGTGGCTGGGCGTGGTCGCCCTGGGTGCACTGACGGGAGCGGGTCGGGAACTGGTCGCCGATACCACGTTGCACCCGTCGATGCCGAAACCGGCCGATGAGTTGCTGGTACAGGCTGACCTGACCGCCGTAGCGCCGGGTGCGCTGAGTGATGACCTGCGGCGATTCATGCACCAGGCCGCAGAAGTGGAATCACGTGGTGCCGCCACGGTCTACCGGTTCACCCCGACCTCGCTGCGTAATGCCCTGGACGCCGGAGCCGACGCGGATGAGGTACTCGCCAGGTTGCGCGCGGCCAGTCGCACCCCACTGCCACAGCCGTTGGAATACCTCGTCGGTGATGTCGCGCGCCGGCACGGACAGACCCGGATCGGAGCGGCGGGCTGCTACCTGCGCAGCGACGACGAAGCCTCGCTGCAGGCGATCCTCGCCGATCGGGCGCTGGCGCCGTTGCAGCTGCGTCGGATCGCTTCGACCGTGCTGATCTCGCCCGCGCACCCGACGACGGTGTTGGAGATGCTGCGCGAGCACCGCCACTCCCCCGTTGCCGAGAGTGCCTCGGGCACCGTGATCGGCACCGGGCCCGCCAAGGACCGCGCACCAACCCCGCGCGCTGCGCCACCCGTTGCCGTCATGAGCGTCGACGACGCCCTGGCCGACCGGTTGGTCGTGGCACTGCGCGCGGGCGAACGTGACCGGCCGGAGCCGTCCGCGGGACCCCGTATCCCCTCGACCGAACCCAGCGTGACCCGGTCGATGCTGCAGGAGGCTGTCGGGGCAGGCGCTCGCGTCTGGATCGGATATGCCGAGCCCTCCGGGGAGCTGCGCCGGGCCATCTTCCGACCTCGTCGCATCGAGGGCGGGCGGGTGGCCGGTCTGATCAGCCCCGGCGAACACGATCCGGAACGCCCGCGCACCTTCTCGATCCACCGCATCACAGGCATCGCCGAAGTCGCCTGACCGGTCCGGCGGAGCACCCGACGTCAGTGTTCGCTGTCGCTCGATCCACGATGCAACGTCCGGTGCAGCTCGCGTACCTGCCCGGCAAGCTCGTCGACGGGACCCTCGACTCGGATGCCGGGAGCCACCTGCTGGATCGGCAACGGCGCAACCGGACTGACCGGGGCCCCGAATTCGTGGCTCCATGAGGTCAACTGCTGCGCCGAGCTCGCGTAGACGATGCGCCCCAGGCCGACCCAGGCGTGCGCGGCCGCGCACATAGGGCAGTGTTCACCCGAGGTGTAGACAGTCGACGACGCGCGATCGCCGGGGCTCATGTTCGTCGCCGCCCACTTCGCGATCGCAATCTCCGGGTGACGGGTGTGGTCACCGCAGCCAACTCGATTGCGGTCCTCCATGAGGACTACTCCCGTCGCGTCCACCAGAACCGAGCCGAAGGGTTCGTCCCCGGCCTGGACAGCTTCGGCCGCCAACTGCACGCATCGGCGCAGATGCTGCAGGTCTTGCTCGTCCACTGTCATCGTTTCTCCTCTTGTCGTCCGCGATCAGAAGATACGTACCCGCTGGTCCTCGGGCAACCACATGCCGTCACCGTCCGTGACATCGAATGCCTGATGGAACTCGTGCAGGTTGCGCGCAACGTTGGCCCGGCAGTTCATCGGTGCGTGCGGGTCGATAGCCAGTAGCCGCTCCGCTTCCTCGGGGCGGGCCTTACCGCACCACACCTGCGACCAGCCGATGAAGAACCGCTGAGCACCGGTCAGACCGTCCAGCTCGGGTGCAGAGGCATCCTCCGTGGCGATCTCGTAGGCCTTGAAGCCGATCGTCAACCCGCCCAGATCACCGATGTTCTCCCCGACGGTGAAACCGCCGTTGACCTTCGATCCCGGCGCGGCTGCCGGTTCCTCGTCGTTGAACTGTTCGATCAGTTTCTGCGCGAGGGCGTCGAACCGCTCCCGGTCATCTGCTGTCCACCAGTCTTCCAACCGACCGGTCCCGTCGTACCGCGATCCCTGGTCGTCGAAACCGTGCCCGATCTCGTGGCCGATCACGCCGCCGATTCCGCCGTAGTTGACGGCGTCGTCGGCATTGACGTCGAAGAACGGTGGTTGCAGGATCGCTGCCGGGAAGACGATCTCGTTCATCGTCGGGTTGTAGTAGGCGTTGACGGTCTGGGGGGTCATGAACCACTCGTCGCGGTTGATCGGACCGCCCACCTTGGCCAGTTCGCGATCGGACTCGAACCGTGCCGAGCGCACCACATTGCCCAGCAGATCTGCTGGGTCGATCTGCAGGCCCGAGTAGTCGCGCCAACTGTCCGGGTAGCCGATCTTCGGGGTGAACGCGGCAAGCTTCTGCAACGCCCTGGCGCGGGTCTGCTCGCTCATCCAGGACAACGTCTGGAAGTCACGGCGGTAGGCCTCGATCAGATTGGCAACCAGCGCCACCATGCGCTCCTTGGCATGCGGTGGGAAGTGCCGCTCGACGTAGAGCTGCCCGGCGACCTCACCCAGCGCCCCTTCGACCAGCGCGACACCGCGCTTCCAACGCTCCTTCAACTGCGGTGTCCCCGACAGCGTCCTGCCGTAGAACTCGAAATTGGCGTCGACGAACGCAGCACTCAGGTAGGGCGCTCGCGCACTCACGACGTGCCACATCAGCCAGGACTTCCAGTCCTCCAAAGGGGCCTCGTGCAGTACCTGCGAGAACCCCGTCAGAAAGGACGGCTGCCCGACGACGACCTGCGCGAATACCGCTGGCGCCACGCCCTGCGCAGATTCCCAGGCATCCCAATCGAACTCGGGTGCCAGCTCCCGTAGACCGGCGGCGTCGTACTTGTTATAGCTGTTCACCGCGTCACGGGTTGCGACCACATCCCAGTGGTGAGCGGCGATACGGGTCTCCAGCTGCAGCACTGCGCTCGCGCGCCGCGCGCTGTCGTCGACTCCGGCAAGTGACAACATCCGCTCGATGTGCCCGACATACTTCTCCCGCACGGGCGCGTACTTCTCGTCGCGGTAGTACGACTCGTCGGGCAGCCCGAGACCGGCCTGTTCGAGATAGACGATGTAGTTGTCGGGATCTTTGGCGTCGACGTTGACGTACCCGCCGACCGCGCCCGCCACGCCCTCGGCGGACAGTGACCCGAGCAGCGTGCACAGGTCGGTTACCGAGGCCACGGCGGTGACCGAGTCCAAAGTCGCGGTGATCGGACCCGCACCGAGCGATTCGATGCGTTCGATGTCCATGAACGCGGTGAAGAGGTCACCCACCTTGCGGGCCGGCGTTGAAGGGGCGGCGTCCGACGCGGCAGCCTCCTGCACGATCTCCCGGACGTTCGCCTCAGACGCCTCGCGCAGTATGTCGAACGATCCGTAGCGCGCCCGGTCCTGCGGGATGTCCGTGTTGGTGACCCACACGTTGTTCACGTGTCCGAAGAGGTCGTCCTGCACACGGATGCCCTCGTCGAACTTCGCGGTGATGCCTGACTTCATCGTCTACTCCCCATCGCTGAAAACTCATTGCTGGAAACTTCGTGGTCGAAAACTAGATCGGACAACCATCAGCTCATCGTGCCTCGGCACCGAGGGCGCGCACCACCCGGGACGGGGAGGGACGGCCCAGCTGCTGCGCCATCCAGACGCTCGTCGCCACCAACTGCGCCAGGTCCACACCCGTTTCTATACCGAGCCCCTGACAGGCCCACACCAGATCCTCGGTCGCCAGGTTGCCGGTCGCGCTCTTCGCGTACGGGCAACCCCCCAGTCCACCCGCAGATGCGTCGACCGTCCGCACCCCGCGTGCGACCGCGGCGAGCGAGTTGGCGAGCGCCTGGCCGTAGGTGTCATGGAAATGCACTCCGAGACCTCCAGACTCGATCCCCTTGTCTCCCAACGCATCCAGCAGCCGTATGACGTGGCCCGGCGTCCCGGTGCCGATGGTGTCACCGAGGCAGAGCTGGTCGGCACCGAGCGCGAGCATCCGCTCACACACCGCCACGACCTGGGCTATCGGCACGGCGCCCTCCCATGGGTCGCCGAAGCACATCGAGACGTAGGCACGCACCCACAGACCTTCGCGCTTTGCTCGCGCCACGACGGGAGCGAACATCTGCAACGATTCTTCGACGCTGCGGTTGAGGTTCTTG
>JALYUK010000106.1 GCA_030853805.1 Actinomycetota bacterium
CCATCACACCCATCGACAAGAATGAACGGGTCGACGTCACCACGCTTCGTCGTCACCTAGATCGGCTGATTCCCCACGTTGACGGCGTGATGGCGTTAGGCACCAGCGGTGAGTTCTCGATGCTCAGCGACAACGCTGCCGATGAAGTGGCCAATGAAGTGATCAACCAGGTAGCCGGTCGGGTCCCAGTGATTGTCGGCGTGGGAGACACCAGTACGGCACGCGTCCAGTCACACGTACAGCGGGCCGAACGAGCCGGCGCGGACTACGTAAGCGCCTGCTGCCCCTACTACTACCAGAGCACACCCGCAGCACTGCGTGATCACTTCCTGCGCATCGCAGAAGATTCAAGTATTCCACTAATTCTCTACAATATCCCGCGAAATACAGTCAACTCGTTGGAGCATGAGACGGTAAAAGAACTGTCCGGCCACGAAAACATAGTCGGCATCAAGGACTCATCCGGTGACATGATCTATTTCTCAAGGCTTCTGGCCCTGCGAAGTCCTACCTTCTCAGTCCTGCAGGGCGCGAGTGAACGAGTGGCCTCCGCCAGTTGGTCTATCGGGATGGACGGATACATCAGTGGCCTGGAAAATATCGCACCCGGCGCGATGGCAAGGATCGCCGCAGCGGTTGCTGCTGGAAACAAAGAGCTCACGGCAGCCGAGCAACGAAAAATGGATCTGCTCAGCAGCCTCACCGATCACGGCTACTGGCTCTCTGCGCTCAAATATGCGGCATCCCTGCTGAGCGGGGGCTCCGGTCGGACCTACCAGCCACTGCCGGTACTCACCACCGTCGACCAGGCAGCAATCAAAGAAATACTTTCAGAAAGTGGTCTGCGATGAATGCAATGCGACCTCTGCCTATCGCAGACCAGGCCCATAGTTCGATGATAGACAAGGTGCAAAAATGACTACGGCAACCGGGTTTGATAGGGGCTATGTTAGAAAAGTAACTCTTTCCAGCCTCACCGGCAACACGTTGGAATACTATGACTTTCTCGTCTACGGAACCGCCGCAGCATTGATCTTCCCGAAGTATTTCTTTCCGGCAGGAGAGTCCAATTTCACCGCCACGCTGGCTTCGTTCGCGACGTTTGCGGTGGGCTTTTTCTTCCGCCCAATCGGCGGTATGTTCTTCGGCAACCTAGGCGATAAAATTGGCCGAAAATCGATTCTAATCACCACGATGGTGATTATGGGGTTCTCCACTTTTGCTATTGGACTGCTACCCAGTTACAGCAAGGTTGGGATCCTCGCTCCCATCTTGCTCGTCCTGCTGCGCTGCCTGCAGGGATTTGCGGTCGGTGGCGAGTGGGGTGGCTCGATGGTGATCGTTTTGGAATCGGTTCCCCAAGACCGGCGAGGGTGGTTTACATGCTGGCCAAATACGGGAGGGTTCACTGCTCAGATCATGGTGACGGCGGTGTTTGCGTTCATCGGATTTTTCGGAAACGTCGCCGAGAGCCCCTACCTTTGGCGTATCCCGTTCTTCCTCAGCATCGTGATCGTGGCTGTTGGTCTGTGGATGCGACGCTCCCTGGAGGAATCACCAATCTTCGAAGAAATGCGCCAGGAGGCGGAGGCAGCGAAGGCGAAGGCGGACCTGGCTTCACAAGGTTCTACCGAGACCACGCCGCGGGGCCGTTCACCCATCGCCAAAGTCTTCCTGGAAGATTGGCGGTCAATCCTGCGGATCATGGGGTTGCGTTTCGGCGAGGCGGTGCCCTATTTCCTGCTGACAGTTTTCGCGTTGAGCTACGGCACGAAGCATGTCGGCGTCAGTAAGCAGGGCTTGCTTACTGTCATCCTCGTCATCTCCTTCATCGCGTTGCCTATGCACGGTCTGTACGGCTGGCTATCGGACAAGTACGGACGGCGACCGGTGTTCATTTGGGGATCGGCGGTAGGAGCAGTGATGGCCTTCCCCTTCATGATGCTGCTGAACACCGGCAACCTGTTCCTCATCGGCCTGGGCTACTTCCTGGTGCTGAACATAGGGCACAACGCACTCGGCGCCGTACAACCGGCATTCTTTACCGAGCTGTTCACCGCAGACCGTCGCTTCAGTGGTGCTGCAGCAGGGCGAGAGATCGCCTCAATCATCGCCGGTGGCCTCACACCATTCATCGCTCTAGCTCTCGCCGGCCCGGGTGGTACCCGCTGGCAGTGGGTCGCCGGATACGTAACGGTTTGCTGCCTCATCACCGTGGTCACCACCAACTTCACCCCGGAAACCTACAAACGAGACCTGCACGCCTCACCGGCCATCAAGGAACCGGTCGGCGAACTCATCTAAGAGCCGCGTCTCCCGCCAAGAGGGACCCCGGCTGCAGCTGGGGTCCTTGCTATACGACAGTTCGCCCACGGACCACCGGGGTTGTGAAAGTTAGAAATCATCGGTTTGTCACGAAAGCCGTTATCTGGCGTTAGTTGGGTGGAGTTTTGCGGAATTTCCTTTTAGATCACTGAATCGGCTATGAGGGAGACGTATCGGCCCAGGTGTACTCAATTTCGGGTCGGCCGCTGCCACCGTGCCGTTGGCGGCGACTGATGGCACCGGCCGCTGTGAGGTGTTCTAGGTAGCGCCGGGCCGTCACTCTGGACATATCGCACAGCTGGGCGAGCTGGCTAGCCGATAGCGGCTTGTTGCGCTGTAGTTCGGTGACCACCGTTTCCAGGGTGTGATCGCTCAGACCTGTTGGCAGAGTGGCTGAGCTGATGCCTCGCAACGTCACAAAGGCGCGGTCGATCTCGGACTGACTAGCCTGCGAAATGTCCTTGCCAAGATCGCGGTTTACCGAGCGTCGGTAGTTTGCATATAGTTCTAGTTTGTCTTGTAACGAGCGGAAGGTGAACGGTTTCAACAGGTACTGAATGACTCCTAGCGATACGGCGGCGCGCACCGCAGCGAGGTCTCTTGTTGACGTGACCGCGATGACGTCGATATCGATGCCGGCGGTCCGCAGCGTTCTACACAGCTCTAAACCGTGCAGATCCGGCAGGTTGAGGTCGAGGAGGACCAGGTCAATTGACCGCTGTCGGATGATCTGTAGTGCCTGTTGACCGTTGTGCGCGATACCGGACAGCGCGAATCCCGGCACCCGCGTGACGTACTGGCCGTGCGCGTCGGCGATCAGCGGTTCGTCCTCGACGACTAACACCGAGATGTCCCTCATCGGGTGGGCGCCGCCGCCCGCAGCGGGATTGCTACAACGAACCGGGCGCCGCCGTCGGCTGCTCGTTCGACGGTGATTGTCCCGCCGTGTCGCCGGACGACCTGTGTCACCAGCGCTAGACCTAGTCCGCGCCCTGCAGCCGTCGTGGCTTCTTTGGTTGACCATCCACGGGTGAACGCCGGTTCAATCTGGTCGGGGGAGAGTCCCGGTCCGGAGTCGTTGACTGAAAGGTGCAGCTCATCTGACTCGACGCGGATGGTGAGGGAAACCCACTTGGGCGGGGGCGATTCAACGCTTGCATCGATCGCATTGTCGATCAGATTGCCCGCCATGGTGACAAGATCAGAGGCGGGCAACGCCCCTTCGGGGATGCTGCTGTCGGAGGTGATCCTCAGTTCGACACCCTGCTCGGCGGCCTGGGCAACTTTGCCCAGCAGGAGGGCCACGAGTACGGGTTCGCAGATGGAGGCAACGACCCGGTCAGTCAGATGCTGCGACATCTCTAATTCAGCTGTCGCATACCGGACAGCGTCGTTGATCCGTCCGGTCTCGACGAGCACGACGGTGGTGTGTAACCGGTTTGACGCCTCGTGCGCCTGCGCTCGAAGGGCCTCGGCTAGCGCCCTGGTGGTGTCCAGTTCGCCTGTCAGCGACTCGAGTTCGGTACGGTCGCGCAGCGTGGCGACCGTACCGTATCGGGTTCCATTCCATTCGGCTGGCGACTGGCTGAAGACGATGATTCGGGCGTCGGTGAGGTGGAGCTCGTCGACTATGTCGTGATCATTAAGCAGTGCGTTTGTGATCGAACCAGTGAGCTTCAACTCCTCGATGGGCCGGCCAACGACGTCGCCCGGAAGGCTCAGCAGCCTGCGCGCTTCGTCATTGATAACGCTGACGCAGTGTCGCTGATCAACCACGATCAGCCCCTCGCGCACCGAATGCAGCACGGCCTGGTGCGAGGAGTACATCCGGTTGAGCGACTCCGAATTCAGCCCTCGGGTTTGCCGGCGTAGCCGACGACTGACGAGTAATGCGCCCGCTAACGCAACCGCGATCAGAGTCGCCAACACCGAAAGCAGCAGGGGTACCCGGTGCAGGAGTTCCTCCTGGATTGCCTGGGTGGTCAGGCCGATGGATACCAGCGCGATCACCTGACCGTCTGCTGCTTTTACGGGCACGACGGCCCGTACGGAGG
>JALYUK010000107.1 GCA_030853805.1 Actinomycetota bacterium
TGCCGGGGCCCGCACGTTGGGAGAGCCGCCTAGATGATGCATCAGTTGCAATAATGACGGGTTGACTTGTCATAATACAAGTTATCGGTGCTTTATTTGAGGCCGGGGGAGACCCGTATTTAGGTCTGCCACTGGTGGTCTGTGGTGATGCAGACGATGTCGATCAGTGCCGCGAACGCGAAGCTCAATGAGCTTGTTGATGATGCGGTGCGTACTCATGAGCAGGTGACGATCACGAAGAACGGTGCGCCGGCGGCGGTGATGGTGTCCGTTGATGAGTGGGAGTCGTTGCAGGAGACGTTGTTCTGGCAGTCCCAACCAGGTGTCACCGAGGATCTGGCGGCGGCTCGGGGTGAGTACGAGGCAGGACAGGGCGTGAGTGGTGAGGAGATCCGCCGCCGGTATGGGCTTGGTCAGTGAGCGAGGGGCCGGCGCCGTACGAGGTTCAATTCTCCTCGGCAGCACAGCACGATCTGGGGCGCATCCCGCCCCGGTACGCGGCGGCGATCGTTGAATTCGTGACGAGGGTGTTGCCGAGCGACCCGCAACGGATGGGTAAGCCGTTGCGGAACGAGCTGGAGAGCGTGCACGGTGCACGCCGCGGCGACTACCGGGTCCTCTACCAAATCGTCGAGGCCGACAAAGTCGTCCTAGTGGTCCGGATTGATCACCGGGGCTGTGTCTATAAGGCGCGGTGATCCTCCCGCCCGTGCCAGCAGGTTCCGGGCACTTCCGATTTGACGTGCACAGCAGACGGTCATCACGATGTCGGATGCCAATTGCATGGGATTCCGGTCATTGTCCCGTGTAAAAACGACAGGCTCAGGGGGCCGGCTGGAGCGGAACAGCAAGACGACTACCCGAGACACCAGTCGGGCCGTAGAACACTGCCAAAACCTGGGCAGTCCCGCTGCTAGGGGCAGTGGCCTCTGAATGTATGAAACCGTGGGCAACACCTAAGGATCCAGACATGCCGGGTTGGTTTACCGCGTGAGTTCTTGGCGGGTTTTTGCTGCGACGTGGGGGGTGTGGTCGCTGGCCTGGGTGGTGTCGGTAGGAGCGCGACAAGTGAAAAGATCTATGATCTGATTTGTGCTGACCACTATCCCTGTTAGTCGCCGATCCGTTTCTGCAGCGGTGGCGTGGACCGTGCCGGTGATCGCTTTTGGCGCGGCTATTGCGAAGGCCAGTGCGTCCGGAGAGTCTCCCATCACACCGATTGCCGCAGTGGATCCGTGGAGTCCGTATATTGCGGCCGGAACGGTATTTACCCGCTCGGTGGCATCGATGCCCCTGGCAAGTAACTCTGCTGCGTCAGCGCAGCGGATGGTGAGGCTACCGACGAATAGATTTGGGGTGGTCACCTCGATCAACACGGTGGCGGGCAATATCCCGGTTTACCTGGTCGACTCTGCAGACCCCGTGCAGAAGTACGCCTCGATGCGGGTGCTGCGCGAATTAGGGGCACCCAATATTGCCTGGGAGAAAGCACTCAATGGGATCATCCCGTTGCCGCTGTATGCCCGACCTGCTGGCGGTGGTGACATGTCGATGGCGGTGTACGACCGGGCTACGGGCATGATGCGCGAGTATTTTTACTGCGTGAAACTACCGGACGGCACGTGGACGTCCAGCTACGCCGGGTTCTACCACGCCGAACCGGGATTTAAGAATCTTGGTGTCGATAATTATTCGATGCAGCTGACTCGTGGCAGTAGCTCGGTGGTCTCGATGCTCAGCTGCCTGATGCAGGTCGGTATCAGTGAGGCCCGCGCGGGGTCAATCAATCACGCGTTGGGATTCACGATTGCTAATGCTCGCCGCGGTGTCAGCTCCTGGCCGGCTAAACAGGGCGACGGTACGGACCTGAACCAGGACACCCCCGCGGAAGGTCAGTGGTTTCGGATCCCGCCCAGTGTGAAGCTGGACATGCTGGGATTGAATCCCTTCACGTTGCTGCTCGCGCGTGCTGCGCAGAACTATGGCGGGATGGCAACGGATAAGAACCTCTTCGACCATGCCTTCAACTGCGAAGACCCGGTCAACGAGATGCAACGCACAGGTACGAACCCATGGATCGGTGACATCCAAACGCAGTACGGCGGGCCGCGTGGGATGGACGTGAATGACTTCCCGTGGCACCTCACACAGTGGGCACCACTGGACTGGGGCAAGCCCTG
>JALYUK010000109.1 GCA_030853805.1 Actinomycetota bacterium
AGCGAGGCGAGACGGGTGATGCTTTCGTGAATCAGCCACGCGCCGATACCGCGACGTTGCCAGGTCGGTTCGGTGAGCGCGAACGCCAGCAGCGGCACCCTGTCGTGTTTGTCGTCATGCACCACGACCACTGCGGCGATGAGCCTGCCCTCAACCATCACCGCGAGGCTGGCCGCGGTGATCATCGGGCCCCATGCGCCCGCCAGGGTGGCCTCCGCTTCGGTGATGGCCTCGGTCAGGGTGGCCCCCTCGTCATCAATGGTGCCGCGGTAGGCGTTCCACATGAGTGCCCCGAGGGCGCCGCCATCGTCCGCCTGCAAGATGCGCAGGCCGAATCCTTCCGGGGCAAACCCGGGTAGACCGGGGACGGTCTCCCAATCGAGCTTCATATGCAGGACATCTCGTGGCACGACGGTCATCGTAGAACCGGCAGAGGAACCAATGGAGCGCGCTTCGCTGCATGGTCGCGGACCGTGCAGGCCACTTGACGTTGTCCTGCCAAGTCAGGTCCTCGCCCGCGTTCCCAGGGGCTGCGGGTTTCCACCCCGGTTGCCGCGCTGAACGGGCAGCTCCAGATGGAGGGAGCGGGAGGACTCGACATCGAATTGATGAGCTGGCCCGGTCAGCGGTCCTGCTCGGGATGCGTTTGCGAGACTGGGGCTCGCTGCACTGGCCCACCTGAGAGAGCTGGAGAAGAGCACGTGACCCACGTTCGCGGAGTATCAGTGTGAGGGGTCGGCGTCGGGATGTTCCGGAGCTGGAGTTGGCGGACCTGACCCCCAGCGCACGTGCTGCGCTCGAGGCAGCAATGGCCGGTGACGCCGTCACACTCACCCGCGCCGGCCAACCGATCGGCCTACTGCAGTTTCGATCGATCGCGCTGGAAGGGACCGTTGTCAGGGGTCGCGCTCAGACCGCGCCGGCAGCACCGGTTCCGGACGGGGTCACCGTCGTCGCCACGACCATGTCACTGTCGGATGCTGCCCGCCGCCGGTTGTCCGATGAACTCGGCGCGAACTACATCGTCCTCGACTTCGCCGAAGCACCCCCTGGCACGGACGTCCTGCTGACCCACCCGATCAGCCCCCAACTGCTCGGACGCCTTCGCCACCAGTTCCCGGATGCGCGCGTCGTGGTCACCGAGATTGATGACGAAGAGCTCGACATCCATTACTCAGGTCCCGTGAGCCGGCTGCTGGATGCCGGCGCCTCCGCGTACCTGCCACCTGGGCCCATCGCCGAGCTTGCGGTCACCATGCACGCATACCTCACACAGGGTGATCAACCAACGCTCGAATTCGCCCCACGGAAGTTCAGCGTGGCTCTACCCGCACCGCAGCCTCAGATCGACCCTTGACCAGGTAGGTACGCCGCGGGCCCGCGTGTCGGGTCTGCCGTACGGCTCCGGTGTCGAAGTATTGAGGTGGGCTGCGCAACTAGAGCGTGAATGACCGGGGCATCGCGCCGGTGCAATACCTGCAGGTCGGCGGCAGGTTCAGCTGTGCAGGGTCCCGCGGAACAAAGTGTCTCCGGAGTGCGCAGATTTCGCATCGAACGATTCTCGCGACACGTCAACGATGACGTATCCCTGGTCGAGCAGTCGCTGGCTGATCACAAAAGTCTGGCTGGTGCTGCGCGGGGAGAGAATCCCGATCGACACGGTCCTCGCCAGGTCACGGTTGATCAACCAGACCTCCAGATACCCCGAACTTCCACCGACCGGGCCCGCGTCCAGCCTCAAGTCGATGCCCGTCCCGTTGCGGAGCACTTCCGCGGTGCCCACGGGCCGGTTCGTTGATGGGGCGTCCAGCTGGGTGCGTGCAATAACCACCGGCACAGGGTCGACCGAGTCCGACCTGCTCACCGCGGTGGTACCCACGGCTCCGATGGCCACCCCGGCCGCCAGGGCGAGAACGATCCAGGGCGCAGTCCTTCGTCGCCGCACAGGGTCGGTCGCCACCTGTGTCTCGATCCGGCCCCAGAGGTCCGGCGGGGGTGGCCGCAACTGTTCAACACCGCTCGCGGTCGCCACGGACAAGGTGCGTTGTAATGTAGCGAGACTTCCCGAGCATTGCTGGCAGACCTGAAGGTGGGCCCACAACGCCGGGTCGTCTTCTTCGCCGAGAGCTACCCCGGCCAGGGTTTCGTCGTCGTAATGCATCATGAGTGCACCTCCTTCAAACAGTCGCGTAGCTGAATCAGACCTCGCCGGATATGACTTTTGACCGTTCCGATGGGCATATCGAGCAGGTCCGCGATCTCGCGATGGGAACGCCCTTCCATCAATGCCATCCGGATGACCATGCCTCGAGGATCCCCCAACTCCGCCACCGCGTCCTGGACGATGATCCGGTCCTCCACCACCTGATCGATGCGCTCATGCTCCGGTTCCGCAGCCACTTTCGCCGCAGCCATCTCATCGCGGCGCAGCCGGTACCGCTGCTGCTGTTGGTCAGCGATCCGGTGCCGGGTAATCCCCACGATCCATCGCGCCAACGCCTGCGGGCCCGGGCGTAGGGTGTGTCGCCCCCGCCACGCAGAGACGAATACCGCCTGGGTCACTTCCTCGGCAGCGTGGTGATCGTTCAGGGCACGCAACGCCAGAGTGTGCACCAGTGGCGAGAACCGTTCGTAGGCCTGCCTCAGAGCATCAGGCGCGCCCGCTGCGAAGCTGATGGAGATGTCGTCGACCTCGCCGGTGTCGCTGTTGTGGCCACCCATCGGCGTCACTGTAGTCATCGCTCACCGATTCGCAATACGAGCGACCACCAGGATGTTGTCTTCGTAATGGCCCGTGGCCTTGTCGAATCGACCCCCACACGTCAGCAGATGCAACCGCGGCGAAGAATCCCGGTTGAACACTTTCGCCAGGTCCAATTGCGACTTGGGGATACGTGAGACCGATTCCACGGTGTACTGCGTCGATGCTGCCCCAGACCCGAGGATGATCTGGTCACCCTGACGCGCCGAGGTGATGCGCGACAGCGGGCCCGTTCCAGCTGCTGCTGTGTCGATGTGACCTGCGATCACCGTTGCACCCGAGGCATCAGAGGGCCGCGCGCCGAATCGGTACCACCCGGCCACTTTCGGATCCTGCGGAATCGACATGGCATTGGTCCCGTCGACGCCCACGGGGATGATCCTCATCGAGATGCCCAGCCGGTTGATGGTGAGTCTGGTCGGTACCCCCGCAGTTACCGCGGTTGCCTTCAGAGCTGCAAGGTCAGCGGCACGGGCCGGGATCACCCGATCCGGGGAGACGCCCACCGGCGGTTGGGGGGCCGAAGTAGCGGTGGCTTCTTGCGACAACGCTGCCCGCCCGTCGGTTTGCGGCAGCTGCGACCTGGACGTGGCCCATGTCGTAATCGAACCGGCCAGGAGGGCAGTCACCACAGCGGCGACCACCCTCCTGCGTACGCCAGTTACTGACATCTCAGACGTTTGAGCTCTTACGACGTCGACCCGCGAGAAGAACGAGGCCACCGGCACCGACAGCTACACCACCGGCCAACAGCCAGCGGTCAGTCTGCGAAGCGGCCGAACCACCGGTCCCAGAAGGAACACCGGTGGGCGATGACGACATACCCGCCACGGTCTGCACGGCGAGCTTGAGGTTCTTGTCTGCGGCGCTACCCCATGCGTACACGATGGTGTTCTTGCCCTCAGCCAACGGCAGATCGGCTGGACCGATGGCCACCGTGTCAGTGCCGGCCAACGTCACGTCGGCCTTGATGGTGCCAGCCGCCAGATCTGCCTTTGCCTCGCCGGGGTTGGTGAGCTTGGCGAAGGCGACCTTGCCATTGGCGCGCACATCGACCGGAGGCGCCGCTGCATCATGGCGCACCGTCAGACGGGCCTTACCAGGCGCGATCTTCGTGGTGTCGTTCACGTAGGGCGTCAACGCCGGCTTCGAGTCAGCGGTCAGATGGGCTACGACTGTGATATTTGCCTTCGCCGGGACCTTCACATCGCTGACCTCAACGATGGCCTTGCCCTTGGCGCCCGCACCTGCTGCGGTCACCTTGAGGTCGTAGGTTGCGGCAGGCAATGCCACCGGGTCGGTCAGCGTACCCGGTTTGAAATTGGTCAACAGCGGCTTGCCATTGGCGTAGACGTCCACGGTGACGCCGGGCACGCCGTGGAAGACCGACACCATCGCGGTGTCAGCAGCCTGGGCCGGGGTGGCCATCAGCAGCGCGGCCGGGCCAGTCATGGCGAGAACGAGCACGCCGGGAACGGCGAGGTTACGAGTCTTCATCAGGGATCCCATCGACGGAGTGGTCGAGCACTGGAGGCTCGTTGCACCGGCCACCAGGAAGCGGCCTTACCCCTACTTCCGCCCAGGTACCTCGAACGGATGCACCAACAGCCATTTCTTTTGGTGGAGCCGGCGGCTATCGACGAACATGCGATACCGGCGAGCGAGATCCACCCATCCCCGCCATGATCGGACGGGACCGCAGACCAGTCGGCGGTCCAGCCGCCCGACGCACTCACGCACACGTTCTGAGGACCGCACATCATGACCGCGCCCGTATCGTCACCGCAGCTGGCCCGCGCCACCCGGAAGGCAACCCGTCGGCTCATCCCGTTCCTCGGCCTGCTCTACCTGATCAACTACCTGGACCGCTCGAACATGAGCTTCGCGGGACCCAACGGGATGAACGATGCGCTGCATCTGAGCTCGACCGGCTTCGGCTTCGCCGCCGGGATCTTCTTCCTGGGGTATCTCCTGCTCGAGGTGCCGAGCAACATGATCCTGCACAAGGTCGGCGCGCGCCGGTGGATCGCGCGCATCCTGGTGACCTGGGGAATCGTGGCCGGCGCCATCGCGTTCGTCAACAGCGCAGGGCTGCTCTACTTCCTGCGCTTCCTGCTCGGCATCGCAGAAGCCGGCTTCTTCCCCGGCATCATCCTGTATCTGACGTTCTGGTTTCCCCAGGAGCAACGGGCGAAGGCGACCGCGTGGTTCATGGCCGCCGTTCCGCTGTCCTCGGCCATCGGCGCTCCGATGTCCGCCCTGCTGATCGAGCACGGTCACGGTTGGTTCGGGCTGGACGGCTGGCGGGTGATGTTCCTGGTCGAGGCGATCCCGGCAGTGCTGCTGGGTGTCATCTGCTGGTTCTTCCTCGATGACCGACCCGCCACCGCGAAGTGGCTACCGCAGGAGGAACGCGACGCCTTGACTCAGGCCATCGCCACCGAGGACGCGCAACGCAGCGGGACCTATCAGATCGGCATCCGGGAGTCCCTCGCCAGCGGCCGGGTGTGGGCGCTGGCCGGTGTCTACTTCGGCATCGTCTACGGCCTGTACGCCGTGGGCTTCTTCCTGCCCACGATCATCAAAGGGTTCGAGTCGCAGTTCCATGTGACCTACTCGATTCTGCAGCTCGGTCTGATCACCGCCATCCCGTTCGTGGTCGGCGCGCTGGCCATGGTGCCGTGGGGTTACCACGGCGACCGGACGGGCGAACGCGTCTGGCACGTCGCGGCACCCACGATCGTCGGTGGCATGGCGATCCCGGTCACGCTCTACCTCGGCTCACCCGTGGCCGCGATGATCGCGGTAACGATCTGCACCGTTGGCATCATGTGCGCCCTGCCGACCTTCTGGGCGTTGCCGACCAACTTCCTCGCCGGCGCAGCAGCCGCCAGCGGCATTGCGCTGATCAACTCCATCGGCAACACGGCCGGCTTCCTGGGCCCCTACATCACCGGCTGGCTCACCGACTTGACCGGCAACGAAAAGGCGGGGCTGTGGGCTGTTGGATTCGTCATGGTGGTGGCCGGTGTCATGGCGATCGCCCTGAAGGCAGCGCCGAAGCCCGCCACCGAAGCGACGCGGAAGACGGCAACACCGGAGTAGTGGGACCGACCTCGACGAGCGCCGATCCCTGCGGTCACCGCTGCAAGAACCATCGCGCGGTGTTCCTCAGTGCAGGCCCAACTGGCGCAACAACTCATGCTCCTCGTCGTCGGCCAGACCCGCGCCGTGCAACCCCGGTTCCGGGCGGGCGTCCTCCCAGGCCAGGACGTCGAGCAGCGTCTCGCGCAATGGCCGGGTCACCAGTCCGGCGGCGAAGGCACGCGCGCTCGCGTGGTCGGCCAGGCCGTACCAGTCCGGGTCATCGATCCACAGCGGCAACGACGACGGGCCCATCCACATCTGCACCCCGTGCTCGGTCAGCCAATCAGGCCAGGCGTTCGTCACCGGACCGTCGTGACCGGCGACCTCTCGCGCGACCGCCAGATGATCGGTCAGTGAGCACGGCGCCCCCGCCGCGTTGAAGATCCCCGCCACGCCGGTTTCGGCGCAGCTGACCAACCATCCCGCGAGGTCTCGGACGTCGATGAGCGCGGTCGGTACGTCTGGATCGTCCGGCAGCAGTACGGCGCCGGCAGGGTTGCAGGGGTGCGCAAAACGCCACGGCCAGTACCCCGAGCGCCCGGACTCATCCCCCGGACCGCCGATCAAACCGGCGCGGGCGATCAACGAGCGGCTCGGGCCGAAAGCGGCCACCACTGCTTGCTCGCATGCCACCTTCGCCGCGCCGTAGTCCTGCATCGAGTCCATCACGTCCGCGACGAGCGCGGGCAACACCGCGGCATCCTCGTCCTGACCGCGCTCACGCTGGCTGGCGTAGACGTTGGCCGAGGAGACGAACAGGTAACGCGAACTCACCGGCTCGAGCGCCCGGACGGCGTTACGCACCTGACCCGGCTGGCGTGCGACGTCGATCACGGCATCCCACTGCTGACCGGTCACCTCGTCGTACGCGTCGTCGCGATCCCGATCGGCGGCAATGAACCGCGTTTCGGGTGGGCACGGTCCGGACTGGCCACGGGCAAGGCAGGTCACCGTGTGCCCGCGCTGCGCTGCTTCCGATGCGATCTGGTGGCCCAGCCACGCGGTTCCGCCCAAGACAAGAAGATCCATACCGCCCATCCAACACGCAGGGCGCCTGTCAGCTCGCGTCGGTCCATCCCGCGAGTTTCTTGAAAGACTGTGCCGATGAATGACGTCTGGACCCTGGTCCACGCCGAACGCCGGGCCCTCATCCAGGACCTCACCGACCTGACGAATGCACAGTGGGAGCAGGCCTCACTCTGTGCAGGTTGGGCCGTGCGGGATGTGGCAGCGCACCTGGTCAACAATGCAAAGGCGACCCGTTGGGGCGTCGTACGCGATATGGCCCGGGCTCGGTTCGACTTCGACCGGCAGACCGCCGCAGGTGTCGAACGCGAGCGTGGCGCCACCCCCGCCGAAACCCTCGCGAAGCTGCGGGATGTCGTGCAGCGAACCTCGACCCCGCCCGCGTCGCTGGACAGCAGGCTGGTCGAGGAAGTCGTGCACGGAGAGGACATCCGGGTGCCTCTGGGCATCACCCGGGCCTACCCGATAGACGTCACGGTGACGTCCCTGCTCTATCAGGCGCGGACGTCGACTGCCCTGGGCGGATCGAAACAACGCATTGCATCCCTTCGACTGCACGCTGACGATGCAGACGTGACGATCGGTGACGGAGCGCTGGTGACCGGACCGGCACTGTCGCTGCTGATGGTCATTTCGGGCCGTTCGCCCGCGCTGCTCCCGTTGTTCGCGGGCTGAGATGTCTGCTGTCAGTCCAACCGACCCGGGTATGCCCGTTATAGATCACTGGTTCGTCACCACGCAGATCCGTGATGATCTCAGCGTCATCGTCGAGCCGGGTGTGCGCTCCCTGTTGCGCGCCAACATCTGGCATCTGCGCGGACGGGATCGAGACATCATCATTGATACCGGGCTGGGCATCGCCAGCCTTCGCGAGCAACTCCCGCACCTGTTCGCGCGCGACCCCATCGTGGTGATCACGCACGCCCACCTCGACCATCTCGGCGGTGCTCACGAGTTCGACCTGTGTCACGCGCACCCTTTGGAAAACATCACCGACCCAACCGGGGGTAGCACCCTGCGCGGTCACGAACTGGCCGAGGAACTCGGACTGAGCAGCACGCAGCCCGTCCCAGCCTGGCTGATCAAGGCGGTGCCCCACCCTGGGTACCGCCCCCAGGACTACACGCTGCGCCCCGCCCGCAACTGCGCCAGCCTGACCGATGGTCAGATCATCGATCTCGGCGACCGGCAACTGAGGGTCCTGCACCTGCCCGGACACAGTCCAGGCGGTGTCGCGTTGTACGACGCGGCGGATCGGGCCTTGTTCTCCGGTGATGTCATCTACGACCTGGACATCGACGAGCAACTCCTCGACGAACTGCACGGGTCGAACATCGATGACTACGTCACCAGCATGCGACGTCTGAAGGACCTCGATGTCGGCGTCGTCTACTCAGGGCACGGCCCCGTACTGCACTTCGACCGATTCAACGAGATCATCGACGACTACCTCAGCGAGCGGGCCCGACCCCACCCGGCGTCCGGGCAGAAGTAGAGCGAGACCCGGCCGAGGAACCACGACCGGTCGTTGAGTTCCGAAGTGCGTCCGCATGCGGAGCAGTAGCGCGGTGGCCCTATCGGGCGCGTAGGGCAGCCAGGCGGATGAGGTTCCGCATCGCCATGGCGATCGTGAGTGGACCCACGCGGGGGACGAACACGCTTGCCCGCTGCAGGATCGATTCGTCGAAGTTGGTGTATTCAGCGACATCGACACAAATTGCGCCCTCACGGATTTCATCGCCGCGGACTCGCTCGAACGCCGGCGAGGGGACCGCCGAGATGACAACATCGGCCGCCGCCAGTGCGCTGGCGCGGTCGATTCCGGAGTCACGCGCGTCGTGTGCCCGCCTGCCGATCGCGGGTTCGAAGGTGACACTTGCAGCGAGATCGAGCGAATGCACGCGCGCCCCGTCGTTGGCGAGCATGGCCGCCAGCGGTCGACCCACCAGGTCGCTGCGGTTGATGACGCAGGCAGTGACGCCTTCCAGAGGCGCGACGCCGGTGCCCGTGCGCATCCCGGCATGCTGCAGCAATTTCAGGATCGCAAGTGGTGTGCAGGGCAGGATGGCGCGTTTGGTGTGCTCAGGATCGACAAACCGTTGATTCTCGTACAGCAGCGTGCTCCAGAACGAGTGCAGCCCCTCGACGTCCTTTCGAGGATCGACGAGCTCACGCAGCCAACGGTCTCCCGCGCGATCTATGAGCGGGTAGTAGAGAAAGATGCCGTCGATCTCGGGATCGACGTTGGCCATGGCGACAGCCCGCTCGACCTGATCGGCGGCGACGTGACGCACGTCCAGGTCGATGCCGACAGCCTCGCATCCGCGTCGGGCGTAGCGGGCGTAGGTCGCGGCCGGACCTTCCTGCTGACCCAGCAGGCCAAGGATGTGCAGCGTTTTGCCCTGTTCCGCAAGACGAGCGACATCACGGGAGACCTCAGCCCGGTACTGCGCAGCAATCGGTGATGGGTCGAGCACAACGGCGGTCACGCGGCCACCAACGCTGCCGCGCTGCTCCGCAACAGTTCCCCGGCACCCATCGCGCACACACTCTCACTCACAAACCCCACGATTACACGTCTGGCACTGATACTTCCAAACGGCCGGTCGCAGCGATGGGCGACCCTGAAAAATGGGCCGGGCCTGGCGATGATCGAGGATGTTCATGGCGGTCCAGGTGTGGGGCCCGTGCATTCACCGTTCTACCTTGTCCGCAGGGGCCGCAGAGTCGCCGCAGTGATCGACGCCGACGATCTGCAGGAGATCTCCAACTGGCCGAAGACATGTGCGCCGTGTTGGACACCGACGGGAGATCTACAGATCCCACTGAGCGATCGCCGCACGGACACCGCAACTACCCAGACGTCGTTCCCTAGGAGTAGGAGCCGCGGCACGAGCGGAGTGCGGGATCCACCGGGCCTGGGCCAGCTGCGCTGATCTTCACCCGCTTCTCGCCGTCATCGACGGTGATGGCGAGCTCACTATTCGAAACCCAGCGCACCGAACTCAGTCCGTCGTAGTCGCCGTTGACACATCCGAACCGCCAGTACCGGCTGGTCGCTCCTGATTTCTGCTCCAGCACCAGGTCCCACATCGGATCGATCATGGCCGACCAGTGGTCCACAACGAGCACATACCGACCATCTGGAGACTGGTAGGGCCGATCCGGCTCGTCGTAGGAGCCTGCATCGATGATCCGCGCAGCGGCAAAGAGCACTGCAACCGCCGCGCCACCAGCGCTGGCGGTGATGATGGCCGCTCGGCGTTCGGCGGCCGCAGCAACCACCGAGGTCGTGGCAGCCAGCAGAAAGACCAGCCCGAAGAGCACAGGGTGCGCAACGCTGCGAATCGCGATCAGCCCGGAATTTCCACCCAGGGCGACCGACACGACCACCATGAGGAAAGCAAGACCCGCAACGACACCGGCGAAAACGGCGAGTCCCGGAGATTTCGGCCGCGCGGGTCTTATCAACCGGTCTTCGAAGGACATGCAGCGCGATCCTACGGTGCGACCTGCTCCTAGCGCAGGAGGATCGTGGTCGGGCCGCGTCACCACGGCGACCACTCGGTCCGGCGCTGGGGTGGTGGTGCGTCTCGGCGTCGATGATGCGGGAAGACAACGCGAACGCCTGCAGTCAGCGGGAATTGTCGTTGGACCCCCGCACCACGGTCCCGGCGTTATCGACTATTTCGACTTTCCGACCCGGATGGCAACCTGCTCAGCTTCTACCGCGAGCACGAGTCGTGCGCGCCGCTCAGACCGAGCTGACCCACCGCAGCACCGTGGTGGCCTGCGGCTGCGTCCACGCGGTCGTCGGCGGGTGCAGCACGTTCTTGTGTCCCTCAGCGCTCATGAATTTGTAGACCGTTGCCGGGATCTGACCTTTCGCGGCGACCGGCGGCCCTTCGAGCAGGAACCGCTCGTGACCCTGCTTGTCAATGAAGAAGACCTCGTCGGAGTGGCTGATGTCGTAGGTCAGCGGCTGACCGGTGCGCCAGTTCTTCGGGGCTGCACCGGGAAGGTCCGCGGTCTTCTGCCGCCACACTCCGAGGAAGCTCCACAACGCATTGACGCTGGACGCGCTGCCGGTCAGTACCTCCCAGTTCGCCGGTGTCGGGGTGTAGAGCCGGCGGTATGCCGCAATCTGCGGAACGGTGTCGCGCGCCGGGTCGATCGTGACCGTGAGGTAGACGACGTTCTTCATCCCGGCCTTGTCCGCGGCACGGGCGGTCTGCACGAGGGTGGCCGTGTCCAGCGGGCAGGTTTCCTGGCAGAGGGTCATCGTGTCCGACAGCATGATCGTCCTACCGGCGAAGTCACTGAGTCGCACGGTCTTCCCGGTGGTGTCTGTGAATGCCAGTCCCAGAACCGACTTCGGCAACGCCTGATCGATGATGGTGCCGATATTGCCTCCCGGGGTGGGAACCGCATCGGAACTGTTGCCACCGCACCCCGCCAAGGCCATCACGCACGAGGAGACTGCTGTGAGCGTGGCGACGGTGCGGACCTTGCGTAAGAGGCTACTCACCTACGCAGCGTAGGTCGGCAACCTGAACGAGAATGCAGCCGCTGCCCACGGCACCGTGGTGACATCCTGGGCACCGGCTGTGAGCTCAATGTCACTGCCCCCGTAACGTCGAACGGGATGCGCCCATTCTCGAAGCTCAAACTCGTCGTCACCGCGATGGCTCTGACCGCCGCGATACTCACCACGACCGGGACTGCCAAAGCCCGGCCACCGTCGACCGACAAGCCCGCATTCGGGGCCACGTTCCACGGCGTGTGGAACTACTCCACGGACGCCGAACGCAACACAGCGCTCCAACGGTTCAAGAACAGTGGGGGGACGTGGATCCGGACCGACCTCATGTGGTCCGATATCGAGCCCTCCCGGGGCACCTACGACGCTGCTGCACTGGCGCGGTA
>JALYUK010000093.1 GCA_030853805.1 Actinomycetota bacterium
GCAATGCTCGAGCGCCGAGCGGCCGCGTTCGAGGCCGCGATCGGCTTGCTGCCCCCCGAGCGGCTGCGCCTCAGCCCTGATGAGAGCGCCGACACCCTGTGGGCGCTCTCCAGCCCCGACACGTACCTGATGCTGCGCACCGTGCGCGGCTGGAGCCACCACACGTACCAGAACTGGCTGCGCCACAGCCTGCTCACCCTGCTTCTGACACCCCTGAACGGCCCGCCCGAATAACCCCACCCATGGAGAAATCATGACAATGACCAGCGATCTACCTCTTGCTGATACCAGCGACATGATCGGTATCCACCGGGTGTTCCGGCAGGCCTTGGACGCGGCTTCACACCTCGTCGGTGGCGTCAGACCTGGGGACCTGGATCGTGCGGAGGTCGTGGGCACGTACTACGACAACGTGCTGCGGCTGCTGGACTCCCACCACACCGGTGAGGATGAGTTGCTGACTCCGAAGCTCCTGCAGCGTTGCCCCGAAGATGCACCGATCATTGCCGCGATCTTCGCTCAACACGGTGCCGTGCACGGCGCGATCGACCAGGCCAACACCAGTCTCGCGGCGTGGCGCACGGACCCGAGCGCGTCGAACACGGACGAGCTGCAGGGCGCCCTGGCGGCGCTGAACCAGGCACTGACAGTGCACCTGGATCAGGAGGAAGCCACCGTGCTGCCCATCGCCGCGCGGTGCATCAACGTCGCGGAATGGGGTCAGCTACCCGAGCACGGGATGCGGACCTTCACCGGTGACAAACTGTGGCTGATCCGCGGTCTGATCAGCGATCAGATGACGCCGGCGCAGCGGGCCGAGATGGACGCTCACACCCCACCTCCAGTTGCTGCCATGTGGGCCGAAACCGGCCACGCCGCCTACACCGACTTCCTGGCCCAACTCCACGGCACAATCCCAGAACCAAACCGGGCCGACACCGCTGGATGAGCCCACGACCAGCACCCCGGACACGCTGCCTCAGGAGAGCGAAGTTGACGGCCAATCCAGTATTTTCGCTCCGAGCACCGCGACCTGGAGGGCGAAACGCTCAGTCGGTAGCGCTGGGTCGTGCCCCGTCAGGTCGCGGATCCGATCGAGGCGGTAGCTCACCGCACGCACGGAGAGGTGCAGAACGCGCGCCGTCTGGGCGGTGTTGCCCCCGCAGCTGAAGTAGGCGCCGAGGGTGTCCAGCAGCGGGCCGGCGCCGCCGCGAGCAGCGAGTAATGGCGTGAGCAGCGTGGTGACCAGATCGGTGATCGCGACCCGATCACGCAGCATCACCTGATAGACCAACAACTCACGAGCGTCGATAACCGGGTCGGTGAGCCCGAGCCGGTCGGCCAGCACCAAGGTCTGGCGAGCCTCCCGGTAACCGGCCGCCACTCCGTCGGCACCCGTGGCAGGCCTGCTGACCCCGATCTGCCAACCAGCAGCAGAACGCGGACCGAGCGCAACACCCAACCGATCTGCGACCGCGTTGACGGCAGACCGGTCAGGGGCCGGAAACACCGCGATCAACCGGCCCTCCTTGCTCGCCACCAGGGCATCGGCATTACCCGTCCCCCCCGACACCGCCCGCTCCAGCTGCGCGACCAGCGGCGTCCCGTCAACGAAAGGACGGTCGGCGCGCACCACAGCTACGGCGTGCGGTCCGGACAGCTGTAGGCCGAATCCATTGGCGCGTTGCAGCACATCGGCGACAGCGCCCGCCCCGGTGAGCAGATCGTCCACGAATTCGCGCCGAGCCGATTCCTGGGTGCGGACCAGCGCTCGCTGAGCCTTCTGAAAACCCTCTGCCAGTGCCGCCACGACATCGTCGACCGCCCGCAGCATCACCTCGCCGGCCGCAACGACCGCGTCCGGATCTTCGCGGGCGTTCACAACGGGGGGAAGGTGACGCCACAGTCGCCACGAGGACGAGGAATAGAGGTCCAGTAACGCCCGCAACGCAACGCCCTGGCGCGCGGCAGCATCGCCGTAGGACTCGTACGGCTGCAGCTGCCGCAGCGTGAGCGGGCGCCCGGTGGCAACCGCCGCCACCAGGACGGGAAGAAAGTCGCCGAGCAGCTCGGCGGACAGACCACCCGCGTCAGCGGCGCCGGCGGCCGCGACATCGGAGAGCAGCTGAGCAGATATCTCGGTACTCAACGCAGCTCCTTCCCGGACAGATGCCTCGTGCATTTCTGCTGAATTCGGCCTGGCCTGATGACTTTAACATCACCTCCATTGCTCTTCTAGATGTTATATATCTCATATTTATGTTAAACAAGGCCGCAAGGTCACCGACTTGGAGCTCGCGCGCGGCGCCAGTCAACGACCGGCCAATCGTGGGCGTCGCCACCGAATATCACTACCAACTGCCACTCCGGTAGGCGCGAATCGACCCCGAATCAAACAAATTTTCACACATCGCCTCATCCCAGATCGGGCGTCCAGAAAATTTGTTGATTCGTCACCAATCCGAAAAGACAGCCGCCTCGAACTGCTGATGATCACAAACGATCGCTTCATCCGGTCGTTTTTGAAACTACTTGACTCTTCACCAAGTTAACTTTATTGTCGGTAAGTAAGGCAGCTGAACACGGGTTCAGTTGAATGGTTGGTTCCCAGTCCCGGGCAGTTGATGCCCACAATTCAAGGAGGTTGACGTGAGCTTGTCCGGTGACCCGATCGAGTTGACGAACACCGGAACGCGCTCAGTTGACGATCGTCGTGCGGCGGTCGGCCACTACTCGGCCCCGCTCAGCGCGAACACCATCCGGCAGCGGAAAGTTCGCCGCGAGTCTGCGATGGTGCGCGTACTTACCGACCTTTCTGCACCTATGGCGTTCGCCATCTACCGGCCCGAACTGCTGAAGGGCGCGCTGATCTTCGCGGCGGGGATCCTGCTGACCGGTTACTGGTTCGGCCTGTACCGCGCACGATTTACGCAGTCAGTACTGGACGAGCTGTTGCGGCTGGTCTTCATGGTGGCCTCCGGCGGCGCGCTGGCTGCGGTGGGAGTGCGAATCGTCGGTGAGAACAGCACCCCGAACCTCACCACGTTGGGCCTCCTGACGCTGGCTGCGGTGCTGGTAGGGCGCGCCGTGGTCTACCACTTGGACACGACGGCTCGCCGCAGAGGAGATCGACTGCTGGGCCGCACCCTCGTCGTGGGTGGTGGGACGGCAGCGGGTGAACTGGTCCGACGGATCAGCGAGCACCCCGAGCTGGGTCTCTCCGCGGGCGGAGTCCTGGAGGCAGGTGGCCCGGCCTTGAACGACTGGCCCGTCCTGGGCACCATCCACGACCTGCCCTCGATCATGCATTCCCATCGCATCGACGTCGTCCTGATGGCTCTTCCGGACGTGCCCGAAGACGAGGTGTTCGACGTCATCCGTCGGTGCGACTTCGCGACGTCCGAGCTCTACAGCGTCTCCGCGTGGTTCAGCCTCAAGGGCGGTCACGGACCGACCGCGGACCAGCTCTGGGGTATCCCGGTCAGCCGGGTGACTCCGGCACGGCGGGTAGGTGTCGCCCCGTGGATCAAACGAACCTTCGACATCCTGGTGTCCGGGACCGCGTTGCTGCTGCTCAGCCCGGTGCTCCTGGCCATTGCCCTGGTCGTGCGCCTCGAGGGTGGACCGGGGGTCATCTTCCGCCAGGAGCGCGTCGGGCGGAACGGGAAGCTGATCATGATCCGGAAGTTCCGGTCCATGCGCCCCGTAGCGGCCGCAGAGTCCGACACGACATGGTCGATCGTCGGCGACGCCCGGATCGGTCCAGTGGGCCGCTTCCTACGTGCCAGCTCACTGGATGAACTACCACAGCTGCTCAATGTCTTCCGTGGCGACATGAGCCTGGTCGGACCCCGGCCCGAGCGACCGCACTTCGTCAGCCTCTACGAGCCCACGGTCCGCAACTACCGCTACCGCCACCGTATGCAGGTCGGGATGACCGGGTACGCCGCGGTGCAGGGCCTGCGCGGGGACACCTCGATCTCCGAGCGCGCCTACTTCGACAACCTCTACATCGAGAACTGGTCGCTCGGTCTGGACGCGATGATCCTGTGCCGCACCGTGCTCGAGGTCGTCAAGAAACGCGGTGGCTGACATGGAACCTCTGAACGTCACGCTGGTTTTCCCGGCCGCAACCCGTGGCGGCGCAGAACTGTGGCAGGAGCGGCTCGCCGCACACACCGACCGTCTGGACATCCAGGTGTCAGCCCTGGCCGACGGCGCAACCGCTGCCTGGTGGCGCGGGCAGCACACCGATGTCACCGTCATCCCATCAGGGCGTGGACCGGGCCAGCTCGTACGCGCTGCGTACACCCTCGCATCCCAAAGCCGCGGAGATCGCCCGGACGTCATGGTCGCGCACGGCGTCAAAGCCGCCCTGGTGACCGGACTCGCCGGCCTGATCGCCCGCACACGCACCGTGTGGGTACGTCACGACGACTCCTTCCCCGGGCTGGCCCACGTCGTGGACCGCTTGACCGATGGCCAGATCAGCACCAGCGACCACCTCTCGCAGGGACGAACCCCACATCGACCCCTGCTCATCACCCCTGTCGTCTCCGGTCCCGCCCTCTCCCGGTCGGCAGCTCACGCGGCACTCGGTACCGACGCGGACAGCAGCGCCGACGGGTCCGCCCTGCGGTTACTGATGGCCACCCGACTCGTGCCGTACAAGGGTGTCGATGACGCGGTGCTCGCCCTCGCCGACGAGCGCGCCGCCCAGTGGTCGCTGCACGTCTACGGCGTGAGCGACGCGGCCTACCCCGACGAGCGCAACCGCCTCGCACTTCTCGCCGAGACGCACCAGGTGACAGGTCGGTTCCATCTGCACCAGGCCCGCGACGACATCGGTCAGCTGGCAGCCGCCTTCGACGCCGCCGCCATCCTGACCAAAGCCCTTCCGGGTGAGCACGTTCGCACCGAATCGTTCAGCATGATCGCCCTGGAGGCGATGACCGCAGGCGTACCGGTGATCAGCGTGTCCCCGGTTTCGGAGCGGATCGGCATCGCAGGCATCCCGGTCGAACCGTCGTCGCCGCAGCAGGTGGCCGACGCGCTGGCCCGCCTGCAAGATTGCGAACTCTCAGGCGACATGGCCCGGTCCGGCCGCGCGGCCGCCGAGGCAGGCACCACCCCCGCCGCTGCCGCGTCCGCTTTCGCTCAGTTCCTCGCCGACACCGCGCACCGCCCCGGCGCGGGCACTGCCGGCACAACGCCGATCAGCGTCGTGGTCACGGTGCTCAACGACGAGCACGGCGTCCACGAGCTGTTGCCTGCGCTGCGTGCTCAACTCCAATCGACCGATCAGGTGATCGTCGTGGACGGCGGCTCGACCGACGGCACAACCGATCTGGTCGAAGCCGCAGCCGCAGCCGACCCGCGCATCATGTTGATCGTCCGCGTCGGAGCAGGGATCTCGCAAGGCCGCAACATCGGCATCGAAGCCGCTGCACACGCACTCATCGCCTGCACCGACGCGGGGTGCGAACCCCACCCCGGGTGGCTGGACGCGTTCCGCTCCGCCGCCGACGCGCGACCCGACGCGGGCCTACTGACCGGCACGTACGAGGTCCTGGCCGACAGTCCTGTCGAACGCGCGGTGAGCGCCTGCGGGTACCCCCAGGTCTCCGAGCTCGCACACCCCGGTGTGCTGTCCCGTGGTTACGGTCGACTGCTCGGCCGGGCGTTCGACGCGACGATGCCCACCGGTCGTTCGATGGCGTTCACGAAGGACGCCTGGCGCATCGCCGGCGGCTTTCCGGAGCATCTTGCAACGGGCGAGGACGTCACCTTCGGACGCGCTATCGCGCGTCACTTCCCCGCGATTCTGGTCCGGGACGCCTGCGTCACCTGGGAGCAGCGCGCGACCCTGCGCGCCACGTTGCGGATGTACTACCGCTACGGCGAGGGCTCGGGGCACTCCCGAGACGCGCGACTGCTGGGTCGGGACGCTGCTCGCGTCGCCGCCTATCTGTTCGCCGCAGCCACCATCGCCGGCGGTCGACCCCTCGCCCGAGGCGCAGCGCTGGCAGGCGCCGCTGCCTACCTTTCGCTGCCCCTGCAGCGAGCCAGTCGGATGCCGCAGGCAGCGCGCGTCATGGCCCTCGTACCCGTGATGGCCGGACTACGCGACGTGGTCAAGGCAGCCGGCGCCGTCACGGGATACCTGCGAGGACCGCAGTGACGGATTTGGCTATCGCGGCACCCCCCGCTCGAGGGATGGCCCGCGCTGTGGTGGCGCTCAGCGTTGCCGAAGTGCTGGGCAAGGTTGCCTCCCTGGTGACCTTCACGGTGGTCGCGCGGGGCCTCGGGGTGGCCGGTTTCGGGCTCTTCTCCTTCGGGTTGGGCCTGGGTCTGCTGCTCGCCTCGATCTCCTCCCTCGGCCTGGACGACCGCCTCGTACAGCTCAGCGGTCCTGCGCCCGAGCGGTTGCGGCAGCTGCTGGCAGCGCTGCTGATGCTGCGGTTCGGGCTCGGCACGGCTGTGCTGGGCGCTGTTCTGCTGGTCATGCTGCTGCGCTCCGGCCCCGTCTCCTGGACGGTGTTCTGCCTCGTTGCCACCGGCCTCGTCGACACGATCACCGACGCGTTCCGGGCAGCTTCTGCCTCCCGGCATTCCCAAGAGGGCCCGGCGATCGTGCTGGTGATGCAGCGGTTCATCGCCGTTGCACTCGTCGGCGCCGCGCTGTTGGCAGGACAGGGGGTGTTCGCGGTCTCCGTGGCCTATCTGAGCGCGAGTTGCGCCGGTGCCGCCGCCATGTCGATCGCTACGCGCCGAGCAGGCATCCGCCCCAGTTGGACGGCTGTCACGCGGCATGACCTGCTGGATCACCTGCGGGCCGTCCCGGTCAACGGACTCAACGAGCTGGTCTCGATGGCGCTGTTCAGGATCGACACCCTGCTGTTGGCGGCCATCGCCGGAGTGGTGGCCGTCGGTCACTACAACGCGGCCTACCGGCTGCTGGAGACCGTGCTGTTCGTCAGCTGGTCGCTGTCCCGGGTGCTGACACCGTCCTTTGCCAAACCCGACATCGACCGCGCGGACTTCGCCCGCACGATCCGCACCGGATACGCATTGATCTCGGCTCTCTACCTGCCGTACTGCGCAGTGCTGCTGGTGCGCGGCGATCAGCTGGTCGGCCTGCTGTTCGGACCGGACTTCGCCAAGACGCACGTCGTCGCGTGGCTCGCAGTGACACCACTCGTATTCGGGATGGCCCACCTGAGTGGCAGCGCGCTGCTGGCGCGCCGACCCGACCCGATCGTGCTGATTGCCAGCCTCGCAGCCCTCGTGACCAATATCGCGCTCAACCTGCTGCTGATCCCGACGTGGGGCGCGACCGGTGCGGCAGCAGCGACCAGCGCCTCGTACCTGGTGCAGATGGGCATCAACTACACCGGTCTACGCCGACGCGTGCCGGGCTCGACCATGGACCGCAGCGTCCTGGTGGCTGCCGGGTGTGCCGCATTGATGGGTCTGGCCATGCTGGCGCCCTCCCCGGTATTCATCGCAGTGCCGGTCGGCGCGGTCGTCTATCTGCTCGCCTGGGACCGGATCAGCCTGCGATTCGACCCCACCCGCCGCACGATGCTGCTGGACTTCCTGAACCGGCGGGGTGCAACAGCATGAGGCGCGCCTTGTTCGCGACATTGATCGCCGTCGTCGTCTCACTTCCCCTGGCCGGATCCCGGGTGCCCGGAGTCGGCCTACGCATCGGCCTGGTCGCGATGCTCGTACCAGCAGCGATGGCAGCTCTCTACGTGATCCGCGAGCGGTTGTGGGATTTCGCGTCCCCGGCTCTGGTCGCCGCGGGCCTGCTCACTCTGTCCACGATCGTGTCCCTGCCCATCGCGTCCGACTCACACGCGACCGACCTCACCGTGGCCACTGTTGCGGGGTTCGGCATCGTGGCGGCGATCGTCGCGGTCTGCGGCTCGGCACAGATCGCGGTCATCCTCGAGGTCCTCTCCCTGGTGGCCGGTGTGATCGCCGCACTGAGCCTGTCCGACATCGGGTCGCTGACCAGTCAGCTCGGTGGCTCCGTGGTGTCGGGTCGACTGCAGGGCCTGTTCTCCCAGCCGAACGAACTGGGTGGTTTCTGCGCGCTGACCCTGCCGATCGCCATCATCGCCGCCCGGTACGCACACAGCACCTTGCGCCGGCTGGCACTGACGGTCTCCGCACTCACCATCACCGGTGCGCTCGCGCTCAGCCTCTCCCGGGGTGCCTTCCTCGGGGCATTCGTGGGGCTTGTGATGATCGTGGTGCTGCTGCCGGATGCCCGCAAAGCGATGACCCGGATCGTGCTGGCCGTGGTGGTAGCCGCGGTGGCCGCAGCAGCGCTGCTCCCGCAGTCCGATGCGGTGCTGGGAATTTTGACCACCCGGCTGCAGAGCATCACCAGCGGGGCCGCCGCACCGTACGACGAGCGTCCGCAGATCTGGGCCGAAGCCCTGCGGCTGGCCGACCGGCACCCGTTGCTCGGGATCGGCCCGGGCGAATATCAGACCAAGACCCTCACTCCCGGATCCAGGTTGTACGCCAACCCGGTCGAACACGCGCACAACCTCGTGCTGACGGTGCTGGCCGAACAAGGCTTCATCGGTGTCGTCGCGTTGGTGGCCATGGGCGCGGCACTCGTGCTCACTGCCGCCCGCCTGATGACCAGATCCCGAAACCTGTCCGGACCGACCGCCACGACCATCCGGTGGACCACTGCTGCGCCCCTGGCGGCGCTGGCCGCAACCGCCGCACACGGACTGATCGATATGCCCTTGCGCAACCCCATTCTCAACGTCGCGGTGTGGATCGTCTTCGGCTGCGCAGCCGCCGGACCACTGGCCCGACGAATGAATTCGACAACAACACCCACCGCCACTGAACCAGAACGCGAACCCGCACGAAAGGAAGTTCAATCATGACCGACCAAGTGAGCCTTTCCTGGATCGACCACCGACAAGACATAGAGCCTGACTCCCCCGGTAGCCGGAACGCAGCACGAGCCGCAGCAGCGGAGTCCACTGCAGGTCAGCCGCCGGCCCGGCGCAATCGGCCAGGCCTTGGCGCGTTGCTCAAACAGAAGTTCTGGATCGCCTTCGGGGTCGGCGTCCTACTACTCGCCACCGTTCTCGCGGTCTTCGTACAGCAGATGCCCACCACGTACGAGGCCACCAGCATCGTGGCGCTGCGGTCCAGTGGCACCGTCGACGTGCCGGCCGACGAACAGAAGCTGCTGGCCGGCGAGTACGGGGTCTACCTGTCCGCCGAATCCAACGTCGACTCGGTGACCGGCGCCTACCGAAGCCAGATGCGCACCGGGAAGGTAGCCGTCACCGTCGATCCGGACACCACGACGCTGCGCATCATGGCCACCACCAGGGACAAGTCGACCTCCGTCGCCGTTGCCAACGGTGTCGCAGCACTCGCGGTCGACCGCGGGCAGAACGACAAGCGGGCACAGGTACTCACCCTGGCCGAAGCCACCGCCGCAACAACGGTCGCCGGCCCCAAGCGCGTCCTCTACATGGGTGCCGGACTCATCGTCATCGCGGTACTCGCGGGGAGCGTCATATACCTGAAACGTCGGCCCGCATGACCCGGCGGGGCCCGCTAGTCCTGATGTATCACGGGATAGCCGACGTGCCTGCGATCACCGATCCGCACAACCTGTTCGTTCCTCCGGTGGCGTTCGAGGCCCAACTGCTCGCGTTGCGCCGATCTGGTTTCGAACCTCTCGACCTGAGCGGTTACCTGGCCGCGCGCGCCAACCCGGCACGCCGATCTGCCCGTCAGGTGCTCCTCACCTTCGACGACGGATACGTCTCGACGCTGCAGGCGGCTGCCCCGCTGCTGGAGCAGCACGGATTCCCGGCGCTGTGCTTCATCTCGGCGGGGCTGCTCGGCGACCGGTCACCCGGGCAGGCGCACCAGGCCTTCGATCTGATGGATTCGGATCAGGTCCGCGAACTACCCACCCACGGCATCGACGTCGGTGTACACGGTTGGGAGCACCACTCGATGACGGCAGTCCCGGCGCATACGCTGCGGGCACATACCTGCGACGCACGGGTCCGACTGGCCGGCCTCCTCGGATCACCACCCGTAGCATTCGCCTATCCCTACGGAGATCACGACGACGCAGCGCGCACCGCCGTGCGGAACGCCGACTTCGCAGTGGGCTTCGCGACGCACGAGGGTTGCGGACCGATGGCGGTGCCGCGGGTGGACGTCAACGCCATCGACACCCCCCGGTCCTTCGCACTCAAACTGAAACCCTGGTATCCCACCGCGCGCCGGGCACTCGGAACAATGGCCCCGGTACGGCGTACCGCACACCGCGTCATCGGCTCGGCCGATCGTTCTGCGCGCGCCGAGGCGTCGCTCTGATGACCTCTCGGATTCTGCATGTCAGTCAACCCGGCGAGGCCGGCGTCGCACGGGTGCTACTGGACTACCTGACCCGCCAACTCGCCGCGGACGACAGCGATATCGCTCTCGCCGTGGCCTGCCCGCCGGACAGCCGTCTCGCAGCACACGTTCGCGCCTTGGGTGTCGAGCTGCTCCCCTGGGAGGCAACCCGCGGACCGGGCGCTGCAGTGCTGACCGAAGTGCGGGCACTGTCAGCATTGATCCGCGCATGGGGTCCGGACCTGGTACATCTGCACAGCTCCAAGGCGGGTTTAGCAGGGCGACTCGCCATCCGCGGGCGGATCGCCACGGTGTTCCAACCGCACGCGTGGTCGTTCGAAGCCGTCAACGGACTACCGGCGCTGCTCAGCCGTGCGTGGGAGCGCCGCGCGGAGCGTTGGACCCATGTCACCGTCTGCGTGAGCGAAGCGGAGCTCGCTGCGGCCCCCGCAGCAGGCATCCGGACACATGCCGCGGTCATCCCCAACGCGGTCGATCCTGCTGGGTGCAGTGTCGGTGACCGGGCCGCCGCACGGGCCGGGCTCGGCCTGAATCTGCACCAGCCCTACGCCGTGTGCGTCGGTCGACTGTGCGAGCAGAAGGGCCAGGACGCCCTGGTCGCGCTCTGGCCGGCGATCCGCGAGGAGGTGCCCGGCGCGCAGCTCGTGCTCGTCGGCGGGGGGCCGCTGGCGCAGGAGCTGAGCCTCTCCTGCCCGCCGGGCGTCATCCTGGTCGGACCGCAGGACGCAGCTGACTGGTACGCCGCAGCCGATCTGGTCATCGTCCCCTCCCGCTGGGAGGCGATGGCGATGGTTCCGCTGGAGGCGCAGGCCGCCGGACGCATGGTCGTCGGATACGACGTCGCCGGGATGGCGGAGAGCCTCGGGCCGGAGAACATCCTGGTGCCGTCGGGTGACCGCGACGCGATGACGGCCGCCGTTCGCAGCGCGCTTCTGGACCTACCTGGCACTCACGACCGGGGCTTGCGGGGCCGCGATTTCGCGGTGCGCACCTGGTCGCCACATCTGCAGCTGGACCTCCTACGAACCGTCTACCGGAATGCGCAGACGCGCAGCGGTCACCGACACCGCCCCGAGCCCGGCAGCACCCTTTCTACTGAATCAGTCCCCACAGCAACATCGACAACAAGGAGTACACGATGAACACGACAACCAAGGATCTGCTCGACTGGACCGACGAGGACATCGCGGCATGGTCACCCACCCAGAGCGGTTCGGCGCACCGCGCCAACCACCGGCTGGCAGAGACCGGCCTCTTCGAAGACGAAGCCCTCATCGCCCTGCTGGACACCATCCCCCGAGAGAGCGTGCACCCCTACACGATGGGCAGCGACCCGGTCGCGACCTCGCAGTGGCAGCGCGGCAAGATCTCCACGCTGCCCGGTGCCGAACTGCTCGAGACAGTACGCCGCGGTCAGCTGTGGTTGAACGTCGTGCGCGTGCACGAGAACGACCCGAAGATGCACGACCTGCTCACCTCGTTGTACGAGCAGATCGCCCAGCGCGCCCCGGGATTCGACATCACCGATGTCTCGGCGACCCTGCTCATCTCCTCACCGACCGCCCAGGTCTACTACCACGCCGACAACCAGCCGAACGCGCTGTGGCACGTGCGGGGGAGCAAGCGCGTCTACGTCTACCCCGGTGGCGAGCCGTTCCTGTCCACCCAGCATCTGGAGCAGATCGTCAGCGGCAACAGTGACGAGCAGCTTCCCTACCGCAAGGACTTCGACGACGCCGCGACGGTGCTGGAGCTGGGCGCCGGGCAGGTCGGATGGTGGCCCCAGAACCGTCCGCACCGTGTCGAGAACGTCTCCGGTCTCAATGTCTCGCTGTCGACGGAGTACCGCACCGTGGAGTCCACCCGCAGGGAGCACGTGTGGACCGCCAACCACTACGGCCGTTCGCTGACCCGACGCCAGTCCTGGTCGACCACCGAGAGCGGCTTGGCACCCGCCGCGAAGGTGAGTCTCATGCGTAGCAGCCGCAAGCTGATCGGACGCCGCTCGGCAGGTGCCGGCCCGGCAGCGACGTTCGAGATCGACCCGTCCGACCCGCAGGGCGTCCGGTCGCTGATCTGATGATGACCACGACCCGAATCCTGCACGGCACCGAGGGCTGGATCCGGGCCGACGAGGACGCGTTGACCGACCTGTACGAGGCACACGGCGGGGCCGCCCCCGCGGACCTGCCCGGGCTGCTGGACTGGGCCCGGGCCAAGGACGCACCACTGGTCACCATCGCCATCGAGAGCTCGACGGCGGCTCCGTCACCGGGGGCGCGGGTCTTCGACGCAGCGGTGCTGCTCACGCACCGCCGTGTCGCCGGCATCAGTACCGTCCGCCTCGCGGGGCACGGGTGGGCCGACCAGCAGGTGGTGTGCACCCGTACCCACCATGCGGCCACCCAACTCGCCGCCGCAGTCGTGATCTGGCTCGGTGGGCTGGGCCGGTGGCGGCTGGATCTGGAGCAGCTCCCCGACAGCGATCCCTTCGTCGACGCGCTGGGCGCGCTCTGTCCCAGTGACCGGCTGGAGTCCGGCGACCCGCTGCCCTATCTCACCTGGGCTGCGACCCGGACCGCGACCAACTGGGCCCCGAAAAAGTTCCGCCAGCAGTCGCGACAGGCGCAGCGCCGCCTCACGCAGGAGTGCGGCGAACCCAGCATTCTGACGCTCGACACCACCGATGAGGTACTCGACCACCTCGGCGGGTACCACGAGGTGTTCGACGCGCGAGAGCGGGAACTCGGACGGCCCAGCGCGATCCGCGACCCGGCGATCGCCGCCACGAAGGAGGCGGTGCTTCGCCGGCTGGGCGACCAGCACCTGCTGCAGGCCTGGGAGCTGCGGGTGGGTACCGAGCTGATCGCCTACTACATCACCCTCCAGGTCGGCAGTACCCGGCGGATGTGGGACGGGCGGATGACGCCCGGTCTGGCGCACGTCTCCCCCGGCACCATCCTGATGGCGCACGTCCTACAGACCTGGCACGGCGATCCCAGCATCGAGCGTGTCGACTTCATGCGGGGCAGCAACGAGTTCAAGAAGCGGTTGAGCGCCGGTGAAGTCGGCACGCAACGGCTACGCGCCTGGTCCACCCCTGGACTGGCCGGCGCCGAGACGGCACTGACTACTGCGGACCACCACACCCGCCGGGTGATCCGTACCGCTCGAGACAGGTCGCCGGCACTGGCCGGGCTGATCCGACGACTGCGCTGAGCAACATCGGCGCTGACCGTCCCGACTGATGCGGTGCGTGCCAGGTCGGACTCGCCGCCGGCTCACCTGAGAGCGGCTACGCCGACACCTGGCAGACTGCCGCGCATGCTGATCGGGCTGGTCGCCGCTGTCGTTGCGTGCTTCAGCTACGGCATCTCCTCGGTGATGCAGGCCTACGGTGCCCGCCGGTCGGCTGCTGCAGCTGACGCCCAGGGCGCTACGAACCGACGCACCGCAACCGGGGGGCCGACGATGGCGGCCACGGTCGCCGCCGGCCTCACGGTTGCGTTCATCGTCGGGACGGTGCTGGACGTGGTTGGTTTCGCCGGCGGTGCGATTTCTGCGCGGCTGGTTCCGCTCTTCCTGTGCCAGACCATCATCAGCGCGAACCTGGTGGTCACCGCGCTGCTCGGCACCGTGATCCTGGGCATCAGGCTGCGCGGCCGAGACTGGGCGGCCATTGCCACAGTCATCGCGGCCCTGGCTGCGCTGGGACTGGCCGCGGGCACCGAGGGCGGTGGCTCGCGTAATTCCGCAGTGCACTGGGGCGTTCTGTTCGCGTCGGTGCTCATCTTCGCGGTCGGTTACGTTGTTGTGCACCGGCTCGGTTCACGCGGCGCCGTGGCCGCCGGTCTCGTCTCCGGCCTGCTGTTCGGCGTTCTCGCGATCGCGGTACGCATCGTGGGCGGGCTGAGCCCGCTGGACTGGTCGGTGCTGGCCGAAGACCCCGCGGCGTGGGCGATTGTGCTCGCCGGGGCCGGCGGCTTCTATCTGCACACCGTGGCCTTGCAGCTCGGCTCGGTCAACGGCGCAACCGCTGCACTGGTGGTCGGCGAGACGGTGGTCCCCGGCCTCGTCGGGGTGTTGCTGCTGGGCGATACGTCCCGCCCGGGGATGGCCTGGTTGGCGGTGCTCGGCTTCGTGCTCGCTGTCGGCGGTTCAGTGGCCGTGGCCGTTTTCGGGGCGGCCGAAGTCACCGACCCGAGCACGCCTGCCGACCGCGTGCAGCCGCTCAGGTCCGAAGCTCGTGGCGGACCGGCTTGAGTCGCTCGGGTGCGTCGGTCGCGGGCGGGAAGTCGCAGGTGAACGTGCCGGAGTACCCGAAGAGAAAGCCGAACACCGGATTCCGTACCTGTAGGTCGATCCGATACAGCTGCGCCACGTCGTCGTAGGACTCGTGCAGCTCGGCGACTCCGCTGAAGATCATCGGGAATCGGAATGCGATGCACCGGCCCTCGTAGAAGCGTTGCGCGTGGGTGGTCAGCGCCAGGCCCCCGTCGGGATCGACCGCGAGGTCGAGGTCGACCGCCAGGTGCTGGTGGGTGCCGAGGTAGTCGATGACACGACCGCGATCAGCCGCCCAGATCATCGTGGCGTCGAACCTGCAGGGCCGATCCGACCTGCCGGGCGTGATCGCGAACTCCCGCACGAAGGTGACCGTTTCGCGTCCGAACGGGTCTCGGTAGGGGTAGTTCTCCACCGTGAAGGCCACGTCGGTGCCGACATGCGGCACCAGGATGTTGCGCACCCTGCCCAGGTGCAGGAACGGCACCGTCCACCACGGACCGCGCCGGATGCGCTGCATCGTGCCGCGCCCGACGCAGGCGTAGCCGCTGTCCAGTCCGACGCCGAAACGCCTGCGCATCATCGGGTGCAGTCGTGCGAAATCGGCGCCCAGGGCTCGCTCGAATATCGAGGTCACGGGGTCTGCACTGTCAGGGGGTCTGCCAGCTCAGCGAGCGTGGTGGGGGCCTGCGCCATGACAGACGCTGCCCGGTCCTGACGGTGACGCGTACAGCGGGACGCTCGTGGTCGATCGGGACGCCACCAGAGGAAAGTGCTCAGCATCGACCATTTCTGCGGTGCCTGATCCGTCTCGGCCCAGATGCGTAACCGGTCGAAGCTGAGCGCCGTCATCCAGCCGATCACCCGGCGGGTCACGAGCCGGTCCAGCAATGCGCCGGGTCGACCAAATCCTGGTTCGTAGTCGTAACCGGTGATGAAGGTCGTGCCGCGCTCGGTCGGCAGGTAGCGCCAGTAACCGCGTCCGTCGCCCATCGGCGACAGCGGGTCGGTGGTGTCGAAGC
>JALYUK010000135.1 GCA_030853805.1 Actinomycetota bacterium
CTCACGCCGTGCCCACGCAGGGCAGGCAGCACGTCATCGTGGATGTGGGTGAAATTCCAGTTCGGCGCAACCTGCTCGGCCACCCCGTCGGGTAGCCAGTCCATGTGACAGGACGCGTCGTGCGACAGCACCATCCGGTCGGCGAAGCCCTCCTCGGCGAGTTTCGCGACCGTTGCCACCCGCTGGTCGGTGGGCAGGTAGATGTCCAATCCGAAGCGGTCCATTCCCAGGATCGAGCCGCCGTCAATGAGCTCATGCAGGTAGTCCAGGTCGGCGGAGTCGCCACTGTGTCCGAGGACGATGTTGGCCGGGTCGACGCCCTTGTCGCGGAAATACTGCTGCGCAACCAGACCGGTCTTATGCGCGACGCTCGTATGCACGGTGATCGGAACTCCGGTCTGCAGGTGCGCCGCCGCGACCGCGTCGAATACCCGCGACACCCCCGGGGTGAGGGCGTCATCGATGGCGCACTTCAGCAACCCGGCGCGGATGCCGGTGCCCCCGATACCAGTCGTGATGTCGTTGATGAACATGTCGATCATCACGTCATCCCCGCCGAGCAGGGTGCCCGGGCCGTGGAAGTGGAAGTAGTGCGGGACGTCGTTGTAGGTGTAGAGGCCCGTCGCCGCGACGATATTGATATCCACCTGCTCGTTGACTGCGGCAACCCGGACCACATCACGGCCCATTCCGAGCACAGTCGGGTCGACGATGGTGTCGACCCCCACTGCCTTCATGGCCTGCAGCCGGGCTACCGCGTCGGCCACCCGGGCCTGCTCGTCCCACCGCTGCGGAAAATTGCGCTCGATCTCGTCATCGCGGATGAACACATGCTCGTGCATCAATGTCGTACCCAGGGCTGCGCTCTGCACCGGGCCGCGGATCGTCTGGACCTGTGTCATGGCCACTCCTTCGGTCGTCAGGCGGAAGGGGCTCACCCGCCTATGACTGACCGTAATGGTGACCTGTGTCACCTGCACCGGTATCCGACGCGCGGAGGGCGAGGGATTCGAACCCTCGAGACGGTTACCCGCCTAGCGGTTTTCAAGACCGCCGCACTAGGCCACTATGCGAGCCCTCCTTGCTCGACGTGTGCCACTACGCATCGTCAACGTCGAACGCTGGTCATCCTAGTTCGCCAGAGCTGCGAGTCCAGGCGCCCGGCGGATCGAGCCCCGCACGGGGTCTCGCGGATAGAGTCGGCACCGACACCACCTTCTTAGGAGAGCAGACATGGGCAAGCTGTCGTTCCTCGTCGGACTGGCCGCCGGTTACGTCCTCGGCGCCAAAGCCGGCGAACGCCGTTACGAGCAGATCAAACTGCAGGCCTCAAAGGCGTGGGAGCACCCCGCCGTTCAGGAACAGGTCACCAAGGCCGGCGAACAGATCCGTGAGCGTGGCCCGGAAGTCGCGGCCGCCGCGGGGCAGGCCGCAGCGCGAGGCGCCGGGCAGGCCGTCAAGAATGCGGCAAGCGCCGGATTCCACGCCGCTACCGGCAAAAAGCAGGGTCCCGTCGTTCAGGGAAGCATTGCCGACGGCGCACCGGACGTGGTCGAGGGCCCCACCGAGGCCGATGGTGGGCTGCACGACGTCGACCCAGGGGTTGGGCAGGTGTCGATGGACCGCGACGACACGATCCCCGTGGATGCCGATACCGACAGCGCAGAGACCAAGCTGACGTAGACCCGCAGTCCCGATTCGGAGCGTGTTTTTTGACAGCGGGGCTCAGGCGTCTACGGTGAGGAACGAGCGCGCGCCGCGGAATACCGCAGTTATCGGACATATTCCGGGTAGCGTCGACGTCGTCGGCCAACCCGTCGGCGGACGGTTACGGCACTGTCGTTACCGCCAAATGTTTTACTCGGATCAGTTTTTCTCTCAGACAAATAGACAGGATCTCCATGAACCGCACTGACCTTGCGAGCACCATTGCCCAGCGCACCGGCGTCAGCGTCAAGGACGCCACGTCCGTGATCGCCGGCTTCAACGACGTCATCCTCGAGGCCATCGGCCGCGGCGAGAAGGTCCAGCTGCCCGGTCTGCTCACCATCGAGCGCGTCGAGCGGGCCGCCCGCACCGGCCGCAACCCGCAGACCGGCGCCGAGATCCAGATCCCCGCGTCGCACGCAGCCAAGGTGACCGCGGGCAGCAAGCTGAAGGCCGCTGCCAAGGGCTGAACCCCTCCCAGCTCAACGAAAAGGTCCCCTACCGTGATCGGCAGGGGACCTTTCTCGTTGCACACTGGTTGCATATTGTCGCCAGGGCGTAGCTATTGCAGCACCCTGAGCAGAAGATGCGACCCGTGCGGCTGAGGCTGGTCAGATGTGGATGGCGGGATCGATCCAGTCGCCGTACGGATCCTCCCCGGATCGCGGAAACCGCACCCTGGCCGGTATCCCGGTCGCGATGGCCTGTGGCGGCACGTCCTTGACGACGACGGCGTTGGCGCCGATCTGAGCCTCGGATCCGATCTGGATGGGCCCCAGCACGCTGGCGCCGGACCCGATCGTCACACCGTTGCCGACGGTCGGGTGACGTTTGATGCGGTTCATCGAACGGCCCCCGAGGGTGACCCCGTGGTAGAGCATGACGTCGTCGCCGACCTCAGCCGTTTCCCCGATCACCACGCCCATACCGTGATCGATGAAGAACCGCCGCCCGATGGTGGCTCCGGGGTGAATTTCCACCCCGGTCGCCGCACGTGCGGCCTGCGACACCATGCGGGCAGGCAGTTGCCATCGCCCACCCCTGGACCACATCCGGTGGGCGGCCCGGTGCACCCAGATCGCCTGAAGCCCCGGAGAGGTCAGCACCATCTCGGTGCGGGAGCCAGCCGCCGGATCGCGGGCGATCGCTGCGTCGACATCCTCGACGAACGTCGCGACGACGCCCCGCAGTCCGCGGGCCGCGCGACCGTCCGTGAGAGAGGGCGGCACGGTCAGTCGACCAGGCCCTCGAAGAGAACCGTCGACAAGTAGCGCTCACCGAAGCTGGGGATGATCACCACAATGGTCTTGCCTGCGTTCTCCGGGCGGGCAGCGACCTGCGCAGCGGCGGCGAGCGCCGTACCCGAGGACAGTCCGACGAGCAGGCCCTCCTCGCGGGCGGCGCGACGGGCCCACTGCACCGACGTCTCGAGGTCGATGTCGATGACCTCGTCGTAGATGTCACGGTCCAGGATCTCGGGCACGAAGTTCGCGCCGAGCCCCTGGATCTTGTGCGGACCGGGCTTGCCGCCGTTCAGGATCGGTGATTCCTTGGGCTCCACCGCGATCATCTGCACGCTCGGCTTGCGTTCCTTGAGCACCTGACCGATGCCGGTGATCGTGCCCCCGGTGCCGATGCCGGCGACCACGATGTCGACCTTGCCGTCGGTGTCGCGCCAGATCTCTTCGGCCGTCGTACGGCGGTGCACGTCCACGTTGGCCTGGTTCGCGAACTGGCGGGCCAGGACTCCGCCGCGCTCCTTCGCGATCTGCTCGGACACGTCCACCGCGCCCTTCATGCCACCGGTGGCCGGGGTCAGGACCAATTCGGCCCCGAAGCCGCGCAACAGCGCACGGCGCTCCTTGCTCATGCTCTCCGGCATGGCGAGCACCACGTTGTACCCCTTGGCCGCTCCGACCATCGCGAGCGCGATACCGGTGTTACCCGATGTCGCCTCCACGATCGTGCCGCCCGGCTTCAGCTCGCCGCTGTCCTCGGCCGCCTTGATGATGGCTGCGCCGATGCGGTCCTTGACGGAGGCACCGGGGTTGCCGTACTCAAGCTTGGCCGCGACGACCGTGCCGGTGTCACCGGTGTCGATGATCCGGTTGATCCGTACCAACGGTGTGTTGCCGATGGCCTGGGTGACGTCGTCGAGGATGGGCATGCAATCCGCCTTACTGATAGGGCCTCTGTCGAGGCATGACCGCGTTCGCTGCTGTGACAACGGCCGGGGAGTTATGCCTATTCCAACAGGTGGTTATCACGACGGCAATGCGGAGATCCGGGTAAGGCGCGCCCGCGCCGCTACTGACGGGTAGTGGCGCCGTAGGATCGCGGACATGTCCGCACTGCAGATCGTCGCCGGCCTGATCGTGGTCGTCATCACCCTGGTCGGAATCGCGCTGCTGGTCCGCGCCGTACGCCGAATGCTCGCGACCTACCGGCTGGGCCGGCCCGCAGCCCGCACCGACCGGCCCGGCGCCCGCACCGTCACGCTGCTGCGCGAGTTCCTCGGGCACACCCGCATGTCGCGGCTGCCCGTCGTTGCCGTGGCGCACTGGTTCACGATGGTGTCCTTCGGGTTGCTGTTCTTCACCCTGCTCACCGCCTACGGCCAGATCTTCGACCCGACCTTCGCGCTACCACTACTCGGACATTTCTTCCCCTACGAGTGGCTCGCCGAACTCTTCTCATGGGGAGGGCTGATCGGGATCTGCTACCTGATCTGGAACCGCCGCAAACTGCACCCGGCGCGTGCAACCGGTCGCGACGGTCGCTGGTCCCGGTTCTTCGGATCCACCTACTGGCAGGCGTACTACGTCGAGCTGACGATCCTCGGCGTCGTGCTGTGCGTACTCGCGCTGCGGGGGTTGGAATACCGCATCGACCAGGGCGCCACCGCATTCCACTACCCGATGACGTTCTTCATCGGAAACGCGTTCAACGGACAGCCGGATCACACCGTCAAGGCGTTGATCGTCGTCATCGCGATGCTCAAGATCGTCATCTCGATGGCGTGGCTCATCACCATCGCGCTCAACGTCACCATGGGCGTCGCGTGGCACCGCTTCCTCGCCTTCCCCAACATCTGGTTCAAGCGGGATGCCGACGGCCGGACCGCGCTGGGCGCTTTGGCCCCGATGATGATCGGCGGCGAGCCGGTCACCATGGAGAGCCTGGAAGAACTCGACGAAGACGCCGTACTGGGTGTCGGAGCGGTTGAAGACTTCACCTGGAAGGGCCTGCTGGACTTCTCCACCTGCACCGAGTGCGGGCGTTGTCAGAGCCAGTGCCCAGCGTGGAACACCGAAAAGCCGTTGTCCCCCAAGCTGTTGATGATCACGTTGCGCGATCACGCAGCAGCCAAGGCGCCCTACCTGCTCGCTGCAGAGTCCGCGCGTGATGCGCTGCCCGAAGCAACCAGGACCGTCGGCCTGATGCCGCTGATCGGGCACACCGGGTACGACGTCGCGAGTCCTCTTGCCGCCTACAACCCGCATGGACCCGATGCGGTCATCGATCAGGACGTGCTGTGGGCGTGCACCACCTGCGGCGCATGCGTGGAGCAGTGCCCGGTCGACATCGAGCACGTCGACCACATCGTCGATATGCGCCGCAACCAGGTGCTGATGGAATCGGCCTTCCCGAGCGAGCTGTCCGGGCTGTTCAAGAACCTGGAGAACAAGGCCAACCCGTGGGGTATGTCGGCGCGGGCCCGCTTGGACTGGGCCAAGGGGCTGCCGTTCGAGGTCAAGGTCTTCGGCCAGGACATCAAGTCGATGTCGGAGGTGGACTACCTCTTCTGGGTGGGCTGCGCGGGGGCTTATGAGGACCGCGCGAAGAAGACAACTCGTGCGGTGGCCGAGCTGCTGGACACTGCCGGGGTGTCGTTCGCCGTGCTCGGTGACGGCGAGGCGTGCACCGGCGACCCGGCACGGCGGGCCGGCAACGAGATGCTCTTCCAGGCGCTGGCCAGCCAGAATGTCGAGACCCTGAACGGGGCGGGTGCGACGAAGATCGTCGTCACGTGCGCGCACTGCTTCAACACCCTGAAGAACGAGTACCCGCAGGTCGGGGGCGACTACGAGGTCGTGCACCACACGCAACTGCTCAACCGTCTGGTTCGGGACAAGCAGCTCGTACCTGTCGCGCGACCGGATGAGGCGGACAAGACCGGCGCCGCGTCGACCGCCAGCACGGTGACCTACCACGACCCGTGCTACCTGGGTCGGCACAACAATGTGTACGCCGCGCCGCGTGAGCTGATCGGTGCGCTGCCCGGTGTGGAGTTCAAAGAGATGGAACGCTCAGGGATCAATTCCTTCTGTTGCGGCGCCGGCGGCGCACGCATGTGGATGGAAGAGAAACTCGGTACCCGCATCAACCTCAACCGGACCAGGGAAGCGGTGGCGACGGGCGCGGACCGGATCGCGATCGGCTGCCCGTTCTGCCGGGTGATGCTGACCGACGGACTGACCGCGGAGCAGGCGGCAGGCGACGCACGCGAAGAAGTCGAGGTGGTCGACGTGGCGAACATGCTGCTCGCCGCCGTCCGCCGGGGAGACGCTGACTAGCTGCCACGGTGGCTCAGGTAAGTCCGAGTGG
>JALYUK010000138.1 GCA_030853805.1 Actinomycetota bacterium
GGGCAGATATGCCCCGTTCAGCATGTCCAAAACGCGGGACGAGGGCGACTGAGACCGCGTGGCCCCACTCGGGATCTGGTGTGGCGAGCGCCACGACTTCTGCGACCCCCGGCAGCCCCGCGACCGCAGCTTCGACAACTGACGGAGCGACTTTCATGCCGCCGGTGATGATCACGTCATCGAGACGGCCGAGCACGTGCAGTACGCCGTCGTGCAGCTCGCCGAGGTCGTCGGTGCGGAAACGCCGCGGCGTGCACGCGAGGTCGAAAGCGTTCGACGTGCGCTCAGGGTCGCCGAGGTAACCGGATGCGATCGTCGGCCCGGACAGAACGACTCGGCCGTCGTCCAGGCTCACCTCGACACCTGACAGGGGGATTCCGTCGTAGACGCAACCGCCCGCCGTCTCGCTCATCCCGTAGGTCGTGAGCACCCGCAGCCCCTCCTCGGCTGCCCTTGCGAGCAGGGCGGGAGGGGCCGCGGCGCCCCCGAGCAGGATCGCGGCGTAGCGCCGCAGACTCCCCGGAGCGGTCTCCAGCAATCTGCCGAGCTGGGTCGGCACCAGAGCTGTGTAGGCGCGCTCGTGTGTGAGTTCTGCGGTGAGCGCTACGAATCCGCCGACGGTGAAATCCTCGAGCGCGAGCAGCTCGGTCCCCGCGCAGATCGAGCGCACGACGACCTGAGTTCCTGCGACGTGCTGCGCCGGCATCGCGAGCAGCCACTGACCGGGCCCGCCCAGGCGCTCATGGGTGGCTTCCGCGCTCGCCCGCAGGGCGGCAGCCGTCAGCATCGCCAGTTTCGGCACGCCGGTCGAGCCCGACGTGCTGACCACCAGTGCCAATCCGTCCGGTAGCGGGGCTGATGGCAGTGCGCCTGCATTCGGCGCGAGAGCGGGACCGGTGCCGTCCAATGCCGAGACCAGGGCGGCGCGGTAGTCCTGCACGTCCCCTGGGAGGACGGCGTAGGGGCGTAGGGCTGGCACGGTCAACCAGCCTAGGCGGCACATCTATCGTTGCCGTATGACCAAGCGCATCGCCGTTGTGACCGGAGCAAGTAGTGGCATCGGGGAGGCGTCGGCCAGACGGCTGGCTGCCGACGGGTTCGAGGTGATCTGTGCGGCCCGCCGCGTCGACCGGATCGAAGCCCTCGCCCGGGACATCGGTGGCCGCGCTGTGGAGTGCGACGTGACCGTTGCAGCCGATGTCGCGCGTCTCGCGCAGGTGGCGGGCGACCGCGTCGACCTGATCTTCGCCAACGCCGGAAACGCGATCGGCGTCGACCCGGTCGCGACCGCCAACCTCGACGACTGGCGCGCGATGTACGAGGTCAACGTGCTCGGCGCGGTGTCCACGATCCAGGCGCTGCTGCCTGCTGCGATCACCGCGCACGGCACGATCCTGGCGATGAGTTCGTACGCCGCGATCGCGCCCTACGAAGGCGGCGGCGGCTACTGCGGCGTGAAGGCGGCGGTGCGCTCGATGATCGGATCACTGCGACTGGAGCTGTGGGACAAGCCGGTACGTATCTGCGAGATCGAGCCTGGAATGGTCGCCACGCCGGAGTTCACCCTCAACCGTCTCGGCGGCGACCAGGAGAAGGCGGACTCGACCTACCGCGGGGTGAAGGGTGGGCCGCTGACTGCGGACGACATCGCGCGGATCGTCGCGTTCGTCGCCGGACAGCCGGAGCATGTCAACCTCGACAGCATCCTGGTGCGGCCGCGTGCACAGGCCAGCAAGGACAAGGTCGACCGCGAATGATGCAGACCGAGGACATTCTCACGCTCCTGCAGCAGGTGGGGGAGCAGGTCGTCACCCCCCGTTTCCGCTCGCTGTCTGCCGGGCAGGTGATGGAGAAGAATCCAGGTGACCTGGTGACGGTGGCCGATCGGGAGGCCGAGGTGCTGATCACGGCCAGGTTGCGGGAGGCCTACCCCGACGTACTGATCGTCGGAGAAGAGGCCGTAGCGGGCGATCCGGCCCTGCTGGAAGCAGCGCATACTGAGCGCGATTTCTTTACCGTCGATCCGATCGACGGCACCAAGAACTTCGTGCACGGGTCTGTCGACCACGCGATGATGATCGGCGAAGTACGCGGCGGGGTGCCGGTGCGCGCCTGGATCTGGCAGCCGGAATACGGCGATTCGTACGTCGCGGAGCGCGGCGCGGGTGCCTACTGCAATGGCGAGCGGCTCGCCGTTCGTGAGTCGCACGATCCTGCGGACGGGCGCACCTCCGACCGGGCGAAGATCGGCCGGACGCCGACCGGTCTGGAACCACTGACGCTGACCTGGGTCAGCTGCGGGATCGACTACCCGAAGCTCGCCACCGGTGCATGCGACTTCGTGCTCTACCGCTCGGTGATGCCGTGGGACCACATCCCCGGCGCGCTGATCGTCAGTGAGGTCGGCGGCCAGGTCGGGCACCTCGACGGTCGTGCGTACGAACCGGGCAGCCTCGCGAAACCGTTGCTCGCAGCGGCTACCCCGGAACTCTTCGAACAGGTACGAGGCCCGCTCGCCGCACTCTGACCTCCGGTGCGCCGGTCAGGTAGTGGCGAGTTCGGCGTGGCAGCCGATCACCCGGTCGCGCCACCACTGGGTGCGCTCGGCCGACGCAGCCCAGTGAACGAGCAGACGCTCCGAGACCTCCGGCCGGCGCACCCGCAACGAACCGCCCTGTGGCACCAGCCGGTCGGTGACAACGTCTCCTTCGAGTAATTCGACGGTGCCCAGTCCGCAGGCGAATTCCAGCGTCGGTAAGGCCGCGGCGAGCGCCAGACCGGCGGCGATGCCGACGCTGGAGTCCAGCGCGCTGGAGACCACGATCGGCAGCCCGCACTCGTCGGCGATTGCAAGGGCGGCCTGCACCCCGCCCAGCGGCGCAACCTTGATCACCGCGACGTCCGCAGCCCCGAGCTGCGCCACCCGCAGTGGGTCCTGCGCTTTACGAATGGACTCGTCTGCAGCGATGAGAAGGTCGACTCCTCTGCGGGACAGCAGCTCCCGTAGTTCGACGAGTTCTTCGACGGTCGCGCAGGGCTGCTCGGCGTACTCCAGGTCATGTTCCGCGAGCCGCTCCAGCGCAATCGCCGCCTCAGACACCGACCACCGGCCGTTGGCATCCACCCGCACGCGGCCGGTCGGGCCGAGCGCGGCGCGCACAGCGGCGACTCGGGCCAGGTCCGCGGTGAGTGAACCGGGGGTTTCGGCGACCTTCACCTTGGCGGTCCTGCACCCGTCGTAGCGGGCCAGGATCGAGGGCACCTGCGCCGCGGCGACGGCCGGCACCGTCGCGTTCAGCGGCACGATCTCTCGCACCGGTTTCGGCCAGGTCCGGTAGGCCGCCTCGATCGCCGACCGCAACCAACGAGCGGCTTCCGAGGGTGCGTACTCCAGGAACGGCGCGAACTCCCCGTAACCGGACGGGCCGCGTAGATAGGCGATCTCGCGGTAGTCGATGCCGCGGAAGCGGGTGCGCAGCGGAATGCTCACCACCCGTAGCTCGGCCAGCAGGTCCGGTAACGAAGGCAGGAACGGCGCCGCAGAGTGCATGACGCAACAGTAGGGATCTCGCACAGTGGGACCCGTCGTACGTCCGCCGCCACCTCCCGGGGTTGTGGTCGCCGGCGACGCAAACGGGGCGTCAAACCGACTGATCCGGACTTTTCGGGTTGCTTGCGGCGAAAACGGGCTCCTCACAAATGCGCTTCCACCGGCCGGGCGCGGGCAGCTGGCCAATACAGTCGAGGTGTGACCGAGACTGCCGCTGACCAGCCGTTCGATCCCGACTCGTGGGAGGCGGTACCCGGCTTCGAATTGACCGACATCACCTACCACCGGTGTACGACGCCCGGGCCGGCACGCGGCACGGTGCGGGTGGCCTTCGACCGGCCCGAGGTGCTCAACGCGTTCCGGCCACACACCGTGGACGAGCTCTACCGGGTGCTGGACCACGCGCGGATGACGCCGGACGTCGGTGTCGTGCTGCTGACCGGCAACGGGCCCAGTCCCAAGGACGGTAAATGGAGCTTTTGTTCCGGCGGTGACCAGCGCATCCGCGGACGCAGCGGTTACCAGTACGCCGAAGGCGAGACCGCAGACACCGTTGACGCAGCGCGCGTCAAGGCGCAGGGCGGGCGGCTGCACATCCTGGAGGTGCAACGGCTGATCCGCACCATGCCCAAGGTTGTGATCGCGGTCGTGGGTGGCTGGGCTGCCGGCGGCGGGCACTCGTTGCACGTGATCTGCGACCTGACGATCGCCAGCCGACAGCAGGCCCGGTTCAAGCAGACGGATGCAGATGTCGGCTCGTTCGACGCGGGGTACGGGTCGGCCTACCTCGCCAAACAGGTCGGCCAGAAATTCGCCCGCGAGATCTTTTTCCTCGGCCGCACCTACGACGCCGAAGCCATGCAGCGGATGGGCGCGGTCAACATCGTCGCCGATCATGCCGAGCTGGAGCATGAAGCACTGCAGGTCGCCGCCGAGATCAACGGCAAGTCCCCGACCGCACAGCGGATGCTGAAGTTCGCAATGAACCTCACCGACGACGGGCTGATGGGCCAGCAGGTATTCGCGGGCGAGGCGACCCGGCTGGCCTACATGACCGACGAAGCAGTTGAAGGACGAGACTCATTCCTGCAGAAGCGCGACCCTGACTGGTCGCCTTATCCCTGGTACTTCTGATCGGACTTCCGGCGCGGGCTGGTCCCTGTGGACAACGTGCGGTGCGTCTCGCAGCTCTTGACGGGTCCACTACCCTTCGGCCTAGGCGGTGGGTGCACCAGCAGCCGCATGCGGAAGGGGAACAGTCGATGGCACAGAATTATGGCGGGTTCGACGCCAGGAACGCGGCCCCTCCACCCACCCGAGGCTGGTGGCCGCTGGCCATCGGCCTGGTCTGCATGTTCATCCTCGCGCCGGCGGCCTTCGGCGTCGGCATCTGGCTCGGTGTGCACCGCGGCATGGACACCTTCCAGACCGGAGACTGGACCGCGTCCTCCCCGCAGAGCTTGGACGCGAGCACGGCGTACGTGGTTTTCGCGTCGGGAGACATCAGCGGGCAATCCCAGATTCGCTGCGGGGCAACCGATCCGGCCGGGACGTTCATTCCCTTCACCTTCAGCTCCGGCAGTGTCAGCATCAACCAGCAGACTGAGCAGGCCACTTTCACCACGACGGCGGCCGGTAGCTACACATTGGAGTGCGGTGATGTCACGCTCCGGGCGATCAGCCAGGCCCAGATGAACAATCTGGGCAAGGACATCGGGGTCCCGTTGATTGTCGGAATCGGGATCGCGGTTGTGCTCGGTGTGCTCGGGCTGATCCTGACCATCGTGGCCATTGTGCGTCTGGTCAGCAGCAGCAACCGCCGTAAGCAGTGGCAGCAGAGTCAGCAGTGGCAGGTCGGCGGGCAGCAACAGTGGGGCCCCGGCCCGAGGTGACGACGCCACCTCTCGTCGTCGGTTTCGACCTCGACATGACCCTGGTCGATTCCCGACAGGGAATTGTGGACTGTATGCAGCAGGTGCTGTCCGAGCGTGACCGGCAGGTCGACGAATCGCAGTTGTGGCCCCTGATCGGCACCCCGTTGGAGGCCAACCTCGCATTGTTCCTACCGGTCGATCAGGTGCAGGCCGCCGCGCAGGACTACCGCACGGCCTACCTGCGGCGCGCTGTGCAGGTCACGACCGCGCTGCCGGGGGCGGCCCCGCTACTCGATCAGATCCACCGCGACGGGGGACGCGTCCTGGTGGTCAGCGCCAAAACACCGGCGGCTGTTCACGCGGTGCTCGCGCACGTCGGTCTGCGGCCCGACGTGGTGGTGGGCGGCGTCTTCGCGCGCGACAAGGCAGCGCCGCTGCTCGAGCACTCGGCCCAGTTCTACGTCGGCGACCACGAAGGGGACATGTACGCAGCTCGCAGCGCCGGGGCCTACGCCGTGGGCGTGACAACCGGTCCGCACGACGCGCGAACACTTCGTGCTGCGGGAGCCGATGACGTCGTGGCGGATCTGTGGGAGCTCGGGGCCCGACTCGTTGAGTTCCAGAGGGCTCGCGCAGCGCGTTAACCTTGCCTTCTGTACCCCCCAGCGCAACATCGAACGAGTAGGTGCATCGTGCCCAGCGGCAAGGTCAAATTCTTCGATTCCGACAAAGGCTTCGGATTCGTTTCCGGTGACGACGGCCAGGACGTCTTCATGCCCTCCAGCGCCCTGCCCGCGGGTACGACGGCGGTCAAAGGCGGCACGCGTGTCGAGTACAGCGTCGCCGAGGGGCGCCGAGGTGCCCAGGCGCTCAGCGTCACCATCCTCGATGCTGCCCCATCGCTGGCTGCTCGGCATCGCAAGCCGGCCGACGACATGGGCCTGATCGTCGAGGATCTGATCAAGCTGCTCGACAAGCTCGGTAACGACCTGCGACGAGGGCGTTACCCGGACAAGTCGCACACCTCCAAGGTCGCCGCTGTGCTGCGGGCCGTCGCCGACGACCTCGAGGGCTGAGGTATGGCGACCACGGCCCGCGCCGCGGCCGAAGGTGGTGGCGAAGCCGGCGTCACGAAGGCTCGGGTCGGCAGATCCAAGGTCGCCAGGCCCAAGGTGGACAAAGTGCTCACCGATGCTGTCCAGGTGGCCAGGACGGCGGCCGAAAGTATCTCCAGCGCCGCCGATGTGGGCGAGCACCTGGGCGCCGTAATGCTCGACGAACGACTGGCAATGCACCAGTTCGCGTGCGATCGCAAGGGATACGCGGGTTGGCACTGGTCCATCTCGCTCGCGCGCGCGCCCCGTGCCAAGGTGGCGACCGTCTGCGAGACCAACCTGCTTCCGGGTGACGGGTCGATCCTGTCGCCGGACTGGCTGCCCTATGCCGACCGTCTGGCCCCGGGCGATATCGGAGCCGGTGACGTCACGCCGTACGTCCAGGACGACCCGTACCTGGAGGCCGGGTTCGAAGCAACCGGTGACGAGGACGTCGATGAGGTCGGGTTCTTCGAACTAGGCCTCGGGCGGCCGCGTGTGTTGTCTGCTCAGGGTCGCGCTGATGCTGCGGCACGTTGGTACGACGGTGGCCACGGTCCTGGCGCGGAGATTGCGCAGAAGGCCCCCGCACGCTGCGCGTCATGCGGCTTCTTCGTTCCGATGGCCGGCGCCCTGCGTCAGATGTTCGGCGTGTGCGCCAACGCCTGGTCGCCCAGTGACGGCACGGTGGTTTCGTTGGACCACGGATGCGGTGCGCACAGCGAGGCTGACCTGGAGTTGACGTCCGTGGAGCCTGAGCACGCTCACGTGCTGGACGAATTCGCGCTCGATGTCAGTGTGCAGGAGCTCGCCGAATAGGCCACGATCGAGTAACAGGTGGTCGCAATCTCGACAGCGACAGGCGTTCAGCTCCTAGGATCTGCAACAGGGCGGCTGTCGCCTCACCAGGCACTCGAGAAAAGACCCACCAGATGCTCAAGAAGCTTGCCGCCGTCGTTGGGGCCACCGCACTCGCAGGGACCGGCATCACCCTTGCCGCCGCCACCCCCGCAGACGCCGCAGCCAACCCCGCCGGATCGATCTATCTCCACGGCACCGCGAAGCAGGCAAAATTCTGGTCGCGGGCCGACTGCGAATCGCATGCCCGCTGGATGGTCGGCCAGGTCAACAACTCCAGGACCTCGACGCTGCTGGGCGGCACCCAGGACGCCGGGTTCCAGGGCCCGGAGTTGCGCTTCACCTGCTACCCGGTCCGCGGCGCTCAGTGGACCTACCTCACGGCGTACACCTCGACATCCGGTGCGCCGATCTTCGCCAGCGACCTGTTCGTGGAAACCGCGAACCGGTTGCCGGCATTGATCAACGGCACCGCGACCGTCGACACCGACAACGTGTGGGCGTTCGAGCACTACGTCAGCGTGCCCTCCGGTTCGGTCAGCGCCGCCACCTGCAACGGGTGGCTGAACTGGTTCGTCAACCTCGCCAAGACCAACGTGCACACCCGGATGGTCGGCGCCGACACGAGCTGCGTCGACGACGGCACCACCATCAGCTACTACGTGGACTACGCCGCCACGACCGCCACCGCGTTCCTGCGCAGTGACCGGCCGGTCGCCGGTCTGCCCGCGGCGCAGCCGATGCTGGACGCCCTCGGATACAACGACCCCCTGGTGCAGTCGATCGGCAACCAGAAGAAGATGCGCCAGCTGAGCAAAGCCGGCAAGACGACCAATTCCTTCCAGCACAGCTGGTTGGTGCGGAAGTAACGCGAACGGATACCCAAACAACGGCCGGCCCGAATTTTCGGGTCGGCCGTTGTCTGTGTTTCTGCGGCTCTGTGTTTCTGCGGCTCTGCGGCGTAAATCAGCGACGTCAGGCCGTCGGGCTGCGCCATTTGCGTTCGAAGGGCAGTCGCCATGCATGAGGAGCGACGAGCTGGTGGATCTGGTTCGGACCCCAGGAGCCGGGAGCGTAGGGGCGTACCTGAGGCGGGTTTTCCAACAACGGCTCGGAGATCTCCCAGAGTCGCTCGATGCCGTCGGCGGTGGTGAACAGCGTGTGGTCACCGCGGATCGCGTCGAAGATCAGCCGCTCGTACGCCTCCAGGACAGACCCTGCCCACCCGGTGTCCTGGTAGGCGAACTGCATCGACAATTTGTCGAGGCGGAAGCCGGGCCCAGGGCGCTTGCCGTAGAACGACAGCGACAACCTGGCCTTGTCTGCCAGGTCGAAGGTCAGGTGGTCCGGCCCGTTCTGTCCGACACCCGAGCCGGCCGGGAACATCGACTTCGGTGGCTCTTTGAAGGCCACTGAGATGATTCGCTGACCTTCGGCGAGCTTCTTGCCGGTGCGTAGGTAGAACGGGACGCCCGCCCAACGCCAGTTGTCGATGTAGCACTTCAGCGCAATGAAGGTCTCGGTCTCCGACTCCGGCGACACGCCGTCGATATCGCGGTAGCCGAGGTACTGGCCACGAACGACATCTCGTGGGTTGATCGGTTGCATCGACCGGAAGACCTTGTTCTTCTCCTCGGTGATCGCCTCCGGCAACAGCGCGGTGGGGGGCTCCATTGCCGTGAAGGCCAGCACCTGGAACAGGTGGGTGACCACCATGTCCCGGTAGGCCCCGGTGTTCTCGTAGAAGTCGGCGCGCTGGTCCAGACCGAGTATCTCCGGCACGTCGATCTGAATGTGCTCGATGTTGTTGCGGTGCCAGATCGGCTCGAACAGTCCGTTGGCGAAGCGGAACGCGAGAATGTTGAGCGCCGCCTCCTTACCCAGGAAGTGATCGATGCGAAAGACCTGGTCCTCGGTGAAATTCTCGTGGACCGCCGTATTCAGGGCCACCGCACTGGTCAGGTCGGTCCCGAAGGGCTTCTCCATCACAATCCGGCTGCCCTTCGCCAGTCCCGCCTGAGCCAGGGTGCGCGTCACGGCGAGCGCAGCCTTGGGAGGCACGCTCAGGTAGTGCAACCGCTGGGGAGGTTCGATGTCGGTGACTTCGGCTTCGGCTTCGGCGACCGTGTCTGCCAGCCCTTGCGGGCCGGCGGATCCCGGGACGTAGTACACGCGCTTGGCGAAGGCCTGCCAAACCTTGTCCTCGCGGGTGTGCGCCGAGAACTCGTCGATAGAGCGTGCCGCGAGATCGATGAACTCATCGCGGGTCATCTCCTCCAAAGAGGTCGCGACCAGGCGTAGGTCACCCAGCAACCGGGAGCTGAACAGGTGCAGCAGGCCCGGTAGCAGCTTGCGTTTTGCCAAGTCGCCCGTTGCCCCGAAGAGCACGACCGTCGCCGTACGGTGGGCCACCTTGTCAGCGTGGTCAGAAAGCATGGAACGCCTTTCCAGGAAGTGTCGGACGATTCATCACGCCTCGCTCGCGTTGCCGCGCCCGCGTCGTACGTACATCAGGCCCAGTGTGCCGAGCACCAGTCCGGAGACCGCCGCCCACGGCCACCAGGCGCGCTCTCCGCTGTGCAGGGCGGGCACGACGAGAGTCAACAACAGGGCAATCGCCCACACCGAAAGGCCGACGATGATGATGTGCTGGGTGTCCACGCGCAGCGGCTCGACAACGGGTCGCTGCGGCTGGTCACTCATGATGCCAGCGTATCGATCAGTGTTCAGTTCGTCGCTTTCGGTGCGAAATCGCCCAGATCCTCGGCGTCCACGATGCGATAGGCGTAGCCCTGCTCGGCAAGGAACCGCTGGCGGTGCGCGGCGAATTCGGCGTCGACGGTGTCGCGGGCGACCACCGTGTAGAAGTGCGCCGTGCCGTGGTCCTTCTTGGGGCGAAGCACCCGACCCAGACGTTGCGCCTCCTCCTGTCGGGAGCCGAAGGTCCCCGACACCTGGATCGCCACGCTCGCCTCGGGCAGGTCGATCGAGAAATTCGCGACCTTGCTCACCACGAGCAGGGTGATCTCGCCGTCGCGGAATTGTTGGAAGAGTTTTTGTCGGACCGCGACCGACGTCTCCCCGGTGATGATGTCGGCGTTCAGCCGGCTCGCCAGTGTGTCGAGCTGGTCCAGGTACTGACCGATCACCAGGGTCGGAGCGCCCGCGTGACGGGCGACCAGCTGCTCGACGATCGGTTCCTTGACGCTCGAACAGGACGCGAAGCGGTACCGATCCTCCGGTTCGGTGGTGGCGTAGACCATCCGGTCCGTCTCGGGCAGGGTGACCCGTACCTCGACGCAGTCCGCGGGGGCGATGTAACCCTGGGCCTCGATGTCCTTCCAGGGCGCGTCGAAACGCTTCGGGCCGATCAGGCTGAAGACGTCGGATTCCCGTCCGTCCTCACGCACCAGCGTCGCGGTCAACCCCAGACGGCGCCGGGCCTGCAGATCCGCCGTCATCCGGAAGATCGGTGCCGGCAACAGGTGTACCTCGTCGTAGAGCACCAGACCCCAGTCGCGCGCGTCCAGCAACTCCAGGTGCGGGAAGACGCCCTTACGTTTGTGGGTCAGCACCTGGTAGGTCGCGATGGTGACCGGGCGGATCTCCTTGCGGGCCCCGCTGTACTCACCGATCTCGTCCTCGGTCAGCGACGTGCGTTTGAGCAGCTCTTCGCGCCATTGGCGCGCCGAGACAGTGTTGGTGACCAGGATCAGGGTGGTTGCCTTGGCGCGTGCCATCGCGCCCGCGCCGACGAGCGTCTTGCCGGCTCCGCAGGGCAGCACGACAACCCCCGAGCCACCGTGCCAGAAACCCTCGATGGCCTGCTCCTGGTAGGGCCGCAATGACCAGTTCGCGTTGTCGAGCTCGATCGGGTGTGCTTCACCGTCGACATAGCCGGCGCGGTCCTCAGCCGGCCAGCCGACCTTGATCAGCTGTTGTTTGATCGCGCCGCGCTCGCTGGCGTGCACGCAGACGGTGAGGTCGTCCAACCGCTCGCCGATCATCGGTGAGATCTTCTTGTGCCGCAGGATCTCCTCCAGTACCGGCTTGTCGATGCTGGTGAGGATCAGCTGACCGTCCTCGCGCTTCTCCAGCACCAGGCGTCCGTAGCGGTCCATTGTCTCCGCGACGTCGATGAGCAACGCATTGGGCACCGGGTAACGGCTGAAGCGCACCAGCGCGTCGACGACCTGCTCGGCATCGTGACCGGCAGCGCGGGCATTCCACAGACCCAGGGGGGTGATCCGGTAGGTGTGGATGTGCTCGGGCGCCCGCTCCAACTCCGCGAACGGAGCGATTGCCCGACGCGCCGCAATCGAGTCCGGGTGGTCGACTTCGAGTAGCACCGTCTTGTCGCTCTGCACGATCAGGGGTCCGTCGGTCATACCTGCTCTTTCGCTGGTGGGTACAACGACACAACGCTACGGGCGGCCCCGATCTTCCGGAGCCGCCCGTAGCGGTGCAAATCGGTGCTCAGAACGATGAGCCACCGGAGTAGCTGGGGTCGTAGGAGTCTGAGAAACGGTTGTCGAAGGAGTTGGTACTGACGAGCCACGCGAAGAAGATGATGATGACGATCACGCAGATCACCATCAGCACTGCCCAGACGATCCAGCCGATCCGCGTCAGTCGTCGCGACCCGGCCATGTCGTTGTTCTGCTTCGTGAGCGCGATGATCGCGATAATGACAGCGGGGATGCCGGCCAACGAGAAGTAGAACGACAACGCCGTCATACCCGCCAGGACAGTGAGCACGATCGCCGACACGTTGGTGCCGCCACGCTGCTGCGGCTGCTGGGCGTAGTACCCCGGCTGGGTGTAGCCCTGCTGCTGGGGGTACCCGTACGTGCCCTGCTGGGACTGGTCGTAGCTGCCCTTGCCGTACTGCGGTGCAGCCCCATATCCGCCATGTCCGCTATACCCGCCAGAGTCGCTCTGACCGCCATAACCGCCACCTTGACCGTATTGACCCTGCTGGCCGTAACCGCCATTGCTGCCATTGCTGCCATTGCTGCGCTGGTCGTAAGGGGGCTGCTGGTTCTGCTGGTCCTGTTGACCAGAGCCGCTTTGCCCGTACTGCGGAGGCTGACTCGACGATTCGGATCCGGTGGGCGCCGCGAAGGGGTCGCCACCGGAGCCGTAGGCAGTGCTGCGCTCTCCCGAAGCCTGCCAAGCGGGCGGTTCGTAGGACGGCGCCGACCAGTCGGGTCTGTTGTCCGGCCCCTGGTCAGCGGAATCCTGGTCCGACGGGACCTGCGGAACACTCTGCGTGGGCTGGTCGTGAATCGGATCGTGTGAGCCGTCGTGCGGCGGCTGGTTGCTCATGTTCTCTCCCGTTGCGGTGATGTGCTGGCCAAGCATCGCACGGGGGTCACGCCGCGCAGGGAATCGCTCTTGTCGCTGGGCGGTGGCAGCATGGCGGGATGAGCCTTCCTCAGGTCGAGTCCTCGCCCGTGATGCCGGATCGGATCACGATCTACGAGGTCGGTCCACGCGACGGTCTGCAGAACGAGAAGACGGTGCTGTCCACCGATCTCAAGGCTGAATTCGTGCGGCGGTTGGCGGCGTCCGGATTGAGCACGATCGAAACCACGTCGATCGTCCCTGCGGCCTGGGTGCCGCAGATGGGTGACGCCCCGCAGCTGCTGGAGTCCCTCGGTGAGCTGGGCCGGGGGCCCGATCGACCGGTCCTGGTGCCCAACGAGCGCGGCCTGCA
>JALYUK010000147.1 GCA_030853805.1 Actinomycetota bacterium
GGGAACCATAGACCCCGTTGGACGCGTCGTGAGCGACGCGAATCTTCACCGTCAAATCCGTCCGACGGCATGCCCGCGGACCGGGCTGTCCTCCTGTCCGGCGGGCAGCCCAGGCGTAGTACCCCGAGCGTGAGACGTCCAATAGTTCTGCCATTCGGGTCACGCCACGGCCGGGTTCAGCAGTGGCCTTCTGCGCGTGGATCACTGCGAACGCCTGCTCAGGTTCGAATTCTCCGCCACGAAGAAGGCCGCTGCTTTTTTCAGGAACTCCCGATCCATCCGCAGCTCCGCGACCTCACGGCGTAACCGGACCAACTCGGCCCGCTCATCCGCATCGACCGCCCCAGGCGGATCATCCATCCGGGACCGCTCGATCGCCACCCACCGCCCCAACAGCGCCTCCCCGACACCGATCTCCCGAGCGACCGCCACCACGGTGCGCCCGGTATCGATCACCAGATGAGCAGCTTCCTGCCGGTACTTCGGGGTGTAACTCTTCCTCTTCGCACCCATGAGTACATCCTTCCCTGCCAGGGCAAAACCTGACGGACAGGATGTCCACCAAACGGGGTCAACCTCAGGACAACTTCGGCAGGGTTCCCCTTCGACCCAGCTGGCCCCGCCATCTCGCCGCCAACGTGTTCAAACCGTGGCGACCCTGCTCGTCGGACGCATTGCTGGGTGGCCCAACAGTGGCTGCCCGGCGTGCTCAGGCGATGCCGGCGGCCTGCTCCAGGCCGGCCACTTCATCGTCCAGGTGTCCGAGGAGTCGCTGCAGGTGTGGCACGCTGCGTCGGCAGCCGGTCAGCCCGAACTCCATGCTCCCGGCATAGCTGAGGCAGGTGATGTTCAGTGCCATGCCCTGCATCGGGATCGACAGGGGGTAATGGCCTGTCATGGCCGCACCACCGAGGTAGTGACGCTTGCGGGCCCCCGGGACGTTGCTGATGATCAGGTTGAACGGCGGACGCACGATGCCCTGCATTCGCAACAACGGCACCAACATCGCCGGCGCCATCCCGACCGCGCTCATCGCCACGATCTGGGTCGCTGTCATCGATGACAGTGCTTGCTTCCCGTCGACCATCGCACCGTGGATCCGGGTGAGGCGATCGCCCGGGTCCGTCAGGTCGGTCGCGAGGGTGGCCATCACCGCACCGACCGCGTTACCACCGGCGGACGAACCGGATTGGGAGTCTTTGGCATTCAGACCGACTGGCACCATCGCGACGAGGGGTTCGCCGGGTAGCTCCCCGAGATCTTCGAGGTATCCGCGAGTGGCCCCACCGCACATCGCGAGCACCACGTCATTCACCGTCGTGCCCGTAGCGGCAGCGATCGCCGACAGCCGCTCCATCGGCCAGCTCTGCGCCGCGAAGCGACGCGATCCGGTGATGGTCGTGTTGAAGATGGTGCGGGGGGCATGCAGCGATACGGCCGACGTTTCACCCTGGACCCCGCGCCGTAGCGTCCTGATCAGCGCGCTCGGCATGCCTGCGGCATCTGCGAGTACCGCCATCGCAGACTGCAGTGCTGCGGGTGACACAGATGTGTCGGTTTCCGGCTGGGCTGCGGTCCGGGGCCGTTTCGGGCCGGCGGCCCACGGTGGCCGAATCCGGGTGTCGTCAGGATCCGTGCTCAGCGAGTTCTGCGAGAGGCGACTTGCGGCGATCCCGTCGACCAGCGCGTGGTGCAACTTGGTGTAGATCGCAAACCGGTCGCCTTCCAGGCCCTCGATGACATGTGCCTCCCACAGGGGCCGCTCACGTGCCAGTCGGGTCCCGTGCAGTCGCGAGCACAGCTCGAGCAACTCGCGCACGCGGCCCGGCCGTGGCAGCGCGCTGTGTCGGACGTGGTGTTCGATATCGAACTGGCTGTCCGGCTCCCATGCCCACAAACCGCCGGTACCCAGGGAGCGAACAGGACGTTTCAGGAAAAGCGGGGCGACGTCGTCGACGTCGATGAGTTGCTCGTACACCGTGCTCGCGTAATCACGCGGCGCGCCAGGGGGTTTACGAAAGAGCTGCAGACCGCCTACGTGCATCGGCATGGTGCGGTTCTCAGCCGTCAGGAACGCAATGGCGGTCGGGTCGGCGAAGGTGGGGGGAAACGGCATCAGGGCTGCCTTTCGCAGGGGTGTTGCAGATACTGCCTCATTGCAGCGATTGCGGCGAACGGCAAGATGGGTGCGTGGCTAATTCCGTGTTGTGGTTCCGGCGTGACCTTCGACTACGCGACCATCCGGCGCTCGGTGCGGCTGTGCAGGAATCCGCAGCGGACGGCGTCGTCCCTCTGTTCATCATCGAGCCGCGACTGTGGGACGGTGCCGGTGAAGCTCGTAGGCGCTGGCTGGCCGCGAACCTGCAGTCGTTGAACGAGGCGTGCGAGGGCCGCCTGACCATCCGCAGAGGTGACCCCGAGGAGGTCATCGCGCAGATCGTCAAAGAACACGGTGTGCACAGCGTGCACGTCTCGCGTGAGACGACACCGTACGGGCGTCATCGCGACGAGCGCGTCCGTCGCTGCCTGGGTGACGATGTGCGACTGATAGAAACCGGCACACCGTATGCCGTCGGTCCCGGGGTGATTCTCAACGGCAGTGGATCGCCGTACAAGGTCTTCACACCGTTCTCGCGGGCGTGGCTCGATCATGGCTGGCCCGCGCCAGCGCAGCGTCCCGCAAAGATCCGCTGGATCGACGGCGGATCGCAGGACGATGCCGCCGATTCCGTGGCGACTGCCGCCCAGGGCACGCTGGATTTCGCGGCGGGGGAGGAGGCGGCTCTCGCCCGGTGGGCCGACTTCCTGGACGGCGCTGTCGATGAGTACGCGAAGGAGCGCGACCACCCAGCGGTCGACGGCACATCGAAGTTGTCGCCCTACCTCAAACTCGGTGTCCTGCACCCCCGCACCCTTCTTGCCGACCTTGCGCGCAAGCGCTCCGGCGGCGCTTCCACTTACCGCAGCGAGATCGCCTGGCGGGAGTTCTATGCAGACGTGTTGTGGCACAACCCGCGGTCGGCGTGGCACGACTTGCGTGACCCGCTCGCGTCGATGCGGTACGACGAAGCCGCCGAGCACGTGCAGGCGTGGAAGTCCGGTGAGACCGGTTACCCGATCGTCGACGCCGGGATGCGGCAACTGCTCGCGACGGGGTGGATGCACAACCGGGTACGGATGATCACCGCCAGTTTCCTGACCAAGGACCTGCATGTCTGGTGGACGGTCGGGGCGCGCCACTTCATGGACCACCTGGTCGACGGGGACATCGCGTCGAACAACCATGGTTGGCAGTGGGTCGCCGGCACGGGCACCGATGCCTCGCCGTACTTCCGGGTGTTCAACCCCATCACGCAGGGCCAGAAATTCGACCCCACGGGTGACTACGTCCGGCGTTGGGTGCCGGAACTACGCCACCTCAGTGGCAAGAGCGCCCACGAACCGTGGAGAGCCGACGATGGTTACGAGCACGACTACCCGCGGCAGATTGTCGACCATGCGGTGGAGCGAAAAGAAGCATTGAGTCGTTACGAGAGCGCCCGCTGAGGCAGGATGTGCGCCATGAACCGCCGCATCGTCGTCGTGGGCATGGGATATGTCGGACTGTCCAACGCCATCCTGCTGGCCCAGCACAACGAGGTTCTGGGCGTCGATCTGGACGGGGACCGGATCGAGCTGCTCCGCGAGGGGCGCAGCCCGATCGGGGATCCGGAGATTGAGGATTTCCTCGCGCATCGCGACCTGCAGCTGACCTTCGATACCGATCCGACGTCGGCGTACGCATCCGCCGACTTCGTGCTGGTCGCCACCCCCACCGATTATGACCCCCAGACCAACTCCTTCGACACCTCCAGCGTCGAAGGAGTCGTCCGTGACGTGCTCGCCGCCGACAGCGGCGCCTACATCATCATCAAGTCGACGATTCCGGTCGGGGCCGTCGAGGCGTTGCGTGAGCAGTTCGGGACGCAGGCCATCGTGCATTCCCCGGAGTTCCTGCGGGAGGGTCGCGCGTTGCACGACAACCTGCACCCGTCGCGGATCATCGTCGGCGCCCGGACCGAGCAGGCCCAAGCCTTCGGTGACCTGCTACGCGAGGGGGCCGTGCGCGAGGACGTGCCGCTGTTGTTGACCTCGAGCAAGGAGGCCGAGGCGATCAAACTCTTCTCCAACACCTACCTTGCGATGCGGGTTGCCTACTTCAACGAACTCGACACCTTCGCGCTGACCCACGGCATCGACACCCGACAGATCATCGACGGCGTGAGCCTGGATCCACGGATCGGCTCGCACTACAACAATCCGTCGTTCGGTTACGGCGGGTACTGCCTGCCCAAAGACACCAAACAGCTGCTCGCCAACTACCGCGAGGTCCCACAAAAGCTCATCGAGGCCATCGTCGGCGCCAACACGACGCGCAAGGACTTCATCGCTGACGACATCTTGCGTCGGCACCCCGGGGTCGTCGGCATCCACCGGCTGATCATGAAGTCCGGGTCGGACAACTTCCGCGCCAGCAGCGTGCAAGGCATCATGAAGCGGATCAAGGCCAAAGGCGTCGAGGTGATCGTCTACGAGCCGGAGTTGGCGGACCAGCAGGAGTTCTTCGGGTCACGCATCGTGGCGGACCTGGGCGAGTTCACCGAGACGGCCGATGTCATCGTCGCCAATCGGCACTCCTCGGAGCTCGCCGACGTGCCCGAGAAGGTATATACCCGCGACCTCTTCGGTGGGGACTGACCTACACCGCGCTCCGGATAGCGGCGTACCGTTCGAGCGTGGCCAGCGAAACGAAAATTCACGACAGCGACGACAACATCGAGGTGGGTGCTCCCCGCCAGTCTGCGGCCGGTGTGCCCGCCGTCGTCCGATCGATGCGGATGGCGTTGAAGCAGATGGGCCCGGTGCGCTCGGGACGCACCCTGCTGCAGTTGAACCAGCCCGGCGGCTTCGATTGTCCGGGATGCGCCTGGCCCGACCCGGGCCACACCCACACTGCCGAGTTCTGCGAGAACGGCGTCAAGGCAGTCGCCGAGGAAGCCACCACCAGGCGGGTGACTCCCGCATTCTTCCGCGAGCACAGCATCGAGGATCTGCACGGCCGCAGTGACTACTGGTTGGGTCAACAGGGTCGGCTGACCACCCCGATGCACAAGGCACCGGGGGACACCCACTACCGGCCGTTGAGCTGGGACGCAGCGCTGGACGTACTCGCCGGCCACCTACGGGCGCTGTCCGATCCGAACGAGGCGGTGTTCTACACCTCCGGTCGCACCAGTAATGAGGCCGCCTTCTGTTACCAGCTCTTCGTGCGTCAGTTCGGCACCAACAACATGCCGGACTGCTCCAACATGTGCCACGAGTCCAGCGGGACCGCACTGACCGAATCGATCGGCGTCGGCAAGGGCACCGTCACGCTGGACGATGTCGAGAACGCGCAGTTGCTGGTGATCGCCGGTCAGAACCCCGGCACCAACCACCCCCGGATGCTGTCGGCGCTGGAGAAGGCCAAATCACGCGGGGCCCGCATCGTGGCGATCAACCCGTTGCCCGAGGCGGGCCTGATCAAGTTCCGCAACCCGCAGACCCCTCGAGGGGTGGTAGGCCCCGGTACAGCGCTCGCCGATCTCTTTCTGCAGGTGCGTCTCGGCGGCGACCAGGCGCTTTTCCAGGCACTGGGCCACCTACTGCTGCAACGGCCAGATGTGCTGGATCGTGCATTCATCGACTCCGACACCAGCGGTTTCGCGCAGTACGCCGCGTCCGTGCGACGCATCGACTGGGATGCCACGCTTCTCGCAACCGGCCTGGAACGTCGTGAGATCGAGGCGCTGGCGCAGGAATTTGCCGCGTCGCGGGCAACGACCGTGTGCTGGGCAATGGGGTTGACCCAACACCGGCATTCGGTCGCGATGATTCAGGACGTCGTCAACGTGCTACTCCTGCAGGGCAATATCGGTAAGCCGGGCGCCGGTGTCTGTCCCGTGCGTGGCCACTCCAATGTGCAGGGTGACCGCACCATGGGCATCTACGAGAAGCCGGGCGAGCCCTTCCTCGCGGCCCTCGATGCCCGTTTCACGATCAAGACCCCCCGCGAGCACGGACACGACGTCGTGCAGACCGTGCGCGCCTTCCGCGACGGGCACGCGAAGGTGTTCATGGCGCTCGGTGGCAATTTCGTGCGGGCGACCTCCGACACCGACGTCACGGCCGCAGCGCTGCAGCGTGCCGCGTTGACCGTTCATGTATCCACGAAACTCAACGGCTCACACACCGTCACCGGGCAGGAAGCGCTGATTCTGCCCACGCTCGGACGCACCGAACACGACCGGCAGATCAGCGGTCCGCAACGAGTCAGCGTTGAGGACTCGATGAGCATGGTGCACGCCTCACAGGGGCGGCTGGAACCCGCGGACCCGACCCTGCTCAGCGAGGTCGCCATCGTGTGTGAACTGGCCCGCAAGACCTTCGACAACACCGACATCGACTGGGCGGCGATGCGCTCGGACTACCGGGTGATCCGCTCGCACATCGAGGCCGTCGTGCCGGGGTTCGCCGATTTCGAGACCCGCCTGGACCATTCGGGTGGTTTCCTGCTGCCGAGCCCACCGCGGGACGAACGCCGCTTCGAGACAGCGTCCGGCAAAGCCACCTTCGTCGTGCATGAATTCTGGGCACCGGCCTGCCCACCGGGTCACCTACTGCTGCAGACCGTACGCAGCCACGATCAGTACAACACCACGAGCTACGGCATGGACGACCACTACCGGGGTATCAAAGACGGGCGCCGCGTCGTTTTCGTCAACAGCGACGATCTGGCCGATCTCGGCCTGCACGATGAGCAGATGGTCGACATCGTCTCTGTGTGGCGTGGTGTCGACGGCACCGACGCCGTACAGGAGCGACGCGCGCCGGGATTTCGGATCGTGTCCTATCCGACGGCGCGCCAATGTGTGGCCGCCTACTTCCCCGAGACCAACGTGCTGATCCCGTTGGATTCCACCGCCAAACGCAGCAACACCCCGACCTCCAAGACGGTCCTGGTGCGATTGGAGGCGTTGGTCTGATGGGGCGCGTCACAACGCGTCGCAAGGCGGTCCGGTTCGACCTGGCGGGCGACGCACGTAGTCGGATCGACACGGTCGCCGTGGAGGAACCCCTCGAGGTGCGGGTCGGGGGCGAGCAGCTGACCGTCACGATGCGCACTCCCGGCAACGACGTGGAGTTGGTGCACGGCTTCCTGCTGGCCGAGGGCGTCATTGCTGGCAGGGACGACGTCCTGGTCGCGCGATACTGCGTCGACACCGAGACGATGAACGTGCTGGAGGTCACGCTCAGAGACTCCGCCCGCCCGTTGCCGGTCAGCGCGCAGCGCAGCCTGGTCATGTACGGCGGATGCGGGCTGTGCGGAAAGGCCAGTATCGACGCGGTGCTGGCTGTCATACCCGTTGCACCAGACGTCGAGAGTGACGACGCCCAGAGTGATGACATCGGGTGGGCGCCGGAGGTCCTGGCAGCGAGTGCCGTGCAGTTGCGGGCAGGTCAGCGGGTGTTCGAGCAGACCGGTGGTGTGCACGGCGCCGGTCTGTTCGACCGACACGGTCGACCGGTCGTGATCCGCGAGGACATCGGGCGCCACAACGCCGTCGACAAGGTCATCGGCTGGTCGGTCATGCAGGATGTCGACAGGGCCGATCTGGCGCTCGTGGTGACCTCGCGGGGGTCCTTCGAGATTGTCCAGAAGGCAGCGATGGCCGGTATCTCGGTACTGGCCTGCGTATCAGCACCCTCCAGCCTCGCTATCGAGGCGGCCGAACAGTTCGGGATCACCCTCGTGGCGTTCCTGCGGGAGGACCGGATGACCGGCTTCACACATCCGCACCGGGTCCGGGCGCCGAGCGATCGTGAAGGAACTTTGCACGCACCGCACTAGGCTGCTGCTGTGCCGGAGGATGACGCGAAGCAGGCTGCTGCCGATGTGACGCAGCCCGTGAGCGATCGAATCTGGACCATTCCCAATGCGCTGTCGACATCGCGCCTGGTGGGTGTGCCGGTTTTCCTGGCGTTGATTCTGACCGGGCACGACCTGTGGGCGCTGGCCGTCCTGATGGTGTCCGGGTTCACCGACTACCTGGACGGCAAGGTCGCCCGCGCCTACGGACTGGTCTCCCGCCTGGGCCAGTTGCTCGACCCGCTGGCCGACCGGTTGTACATCCTGTCCACCCTGCTCGGCCTGGCGTGGCGGCACTTCATCCCATGGTGGCTGGTCGCCGTCCTGGTCGTGCGTGAGTTGTTCGTACTGAGCCTCGGGCCGGTCCTGAAAATTCACCGGCTCCCGATCCCGCCGGTTCACTTCATCGGCAAGGCCGCGACCTTCAACCTCATCTACGCATTCCCGCTGGTGCTGCTCGGTCACCAACCCGGAATCGTCGGCGCGATCGCGCTGCCGATCGGTTGGGGATTCGCGTGGTGGGGCACCGGGCTCTACTGGGTCGCCGGCCTGATGTACGCCGTCCAGATCCGCCAGATGGTCCGTGACGGATCAAGGGTGTCGCGCGCGCCCGTGCATTCTCCGTGACTCCGCCACTGGCGGCCAGCCGTGATCCTGCGGCCTCGATGTCGCTGATCACCGAGTTGATGCGTAATCCGTTGGACCCCGCTTACCAGCAGGAGGCCGACCGGCGGGCTGCCGCGGGGCTCGTTGCCGTACCCCCGACCCGGTCGCCGTTGTTGATCCTGACGGTGGTGCTGCTCGGGTTCGCACTGATCGCCGCCGCCCTCAGCCTTCGCGTGCCCAGTGGCGTTCAGCAGAAGCAACGCGACGCACTCGTCTCTCGTATCGAGGTGGGGCAACGCAGCATCCTGGCATCGACCACCCAGATCACTGCACTACGCGCCCAGATCGCCACCGCTCAGGCCGGGGCGCTGTCCCGTAACAACGGGACGGTGACCGCACAGGAGCTGCTGAGCCTGTCGGCTGCCACGGGTCTGACGGCGGTGCGCGGACCGGGGATCGTGCTGCAGGTCGACGATGCGCCGGGTAGCGATCCAGGGTCCGGAGCCGATCCGCGGGCCGATCCAGGCAACACAGCAGCCGGCGGTCAAGGTCAGCTCAGCTCGACCGACCTGCAGTTGATCACCAACGGGCTGTGGCAGTCCGGAGCCGAAGCGATCGCCATCAACGGGCAGCGCCTGACGGCGCAGAGTGCGATCAGGTCGGCCGGGCAGGCGATCCTGGTCAATTTCACCGCACTGCAGCCCCCGTATACGGTGTCCGCGATCGGTCCGGCCTCAATGGGTAAAGATTTCGCTCACAGCGAGGGTGGCATCTATCTGCAGGGGCTGAGCCAGAGCTTCGGTATCCGTAAGACCCTGAGCGATCGGACCGATGTGTCGTTGCCCGCTGCGGCACCTGCCGGACTGCGCTACGCGAAGGAGACCCCGTGATTCCCGCCATCGGCCTCGTCGTCGGCATCGTGCTCGGGTTGTTCCTGCACCCCGATGTCCCGCTGTGGCTGCAGCCCTACCTCCCGGTTGCCGTCATTGCTGCGCTGGACGCGGTCTTCGGCGCCGTGCGGGCAATGCTCGACGGGATCTTCAGCGACAAGGTCTTCGTGGTGTCGTTGCTCTCGAACGTCGTCGTCGCTGCATTGATCGTGTTCATGGGTGACCAACTGGGTGTTGGTTCGCAACTCTCCACCGCGGTGGTCGTCGTGCTCGGGTTGCGCATCTTCTCCAACGTGGCGGCAATACGCCGCCACCTCTTCCACGCATGATGACCCCCGATGGCGGGCAGCCGGAGTTTGCGGACCGGTCCGGAGTGGGTGCGGAACCCACGGCCGGGTCGGTCTCGGGGTGGCGCATCCTGGCGCGAAACGGTCGACCGCGAGCCACCAAGGGCAATGCCATCGCAGTCGTGCTCGCTCTCGGTCTGGGATTCGCGATGGCAGCGCAGGTGCAACAAACCCGATCCTCAGGTTTGGAGGACCTGTCTCAGGACAACCTGATTGCGTTGTTGGACGCCGAGACCGGGCAGAACGCACGACTGGCGAGGGAGAAGGACACCCTCACCGACACACGCAATCAGCTGCAGGGCAGCAAGGGGGATGCAGCAGCGCTGCAGGCGGCGCGCGAACGTCTTACCCAACTGGGCATTCTGGCGGGCACGGTCGGCGCGAAGGGTCCGGGAATCCGCATTCTGGTCGCAGATCCAAAGGTAGGTGTGCAGGCCGCGACGTTGCTGGATACCGTGCAGGAGTTGCGCGACGCCGGGGCCGAGGCGATCCAGATCAACGACGTGCGAGTAGTGGCCAGCACGTATTTCTCAACCAGTTCGGACAATCGGCTGGTCGTGGACGGTACGGCGATCCGCGCGCCGTACACGGTTCTGGCCATCGGGGACCCCCAGACGATGTCGACCGCGATGGCGATACCGGGTGGCGTGGTGAGCACGTTCCGGCAACTGGGCGCGACCGCGGTCGTGAAGACTGCGACTACAGTGACCGTCTCCGCGTTGCGGGCACGAAGCAGTGCTCGTTACGCTCAGCCAGACAGTACGCCGACCGGTTGACTGAGTCCCCGAGCACCACGAGTGCTGACCGGGGGTGTCACGACGCCGTTTCACTCGAGGAGCCTCATGTCCGAGCTGGAATACCCCGACGACCTGCGCTACACCGAGGACCACGAGTGGGTGCGTGAGCAGGGAGAGGTCGTTCGGATCGGCATCACTGCCTTCGCCCAGGAGGCGTTGGGTGACGTCGTGTACGTCAGCCTGCCGGCCGTCGGCGACCAGGTCGCTACCGGCGATTCCTGCGGTGAGGTCGAATCGACCAAATCCGTCAGCGATCTGTATGCGCCGCTGGACGGTGAGGTCAGCGCTGTCAACGTCCAGCTGGACAGCACCCCGGAGCTCATCAATTCTGATCCGTACGGCGAGGGCTGGATGTTCGAGCTCCGGTTGAGCGACCCGACTGCTACGGCGGCTCTGAAGAACGCTGCCGATTACACCGCCTCACTTGGCTGAGCAGGCAGCCCCTTCAACGCTTCTCTTCAGCACCAGCCGCGCACCGATCGGTGTGCGGTTGGCCTTATATCTATCGCATAGGGTGACGCAATGACCGATCAACCGGCCTCCGGTGACACCACAGCTCGTATACCCGCTGTCGGCGCGGAACTTCCGGCCGTGGTGCAGCAGCCGGAGTCGCACCCTTCGGGCACCGAACAGGCGACTATCGAGGCCTTGCGTCCCGGCACTGCGTTGCTGATTGCGCAGCGTGGGCCCGGTGCCGGAGCGAAGTTCCTGTTGGACGCCGACGAGGTCAGTTCGGGGCGGCATCCTGACAGCGACATCTTCCTGGACGACGTGACCGTCTCTCGCCGCCATGCGATCTTCCGCAGAGCCGAGCACGGGTACGTCGTGCAGGACGTGGGTTCGCTCAATGGCACCTACGTCAACGGTCAGATCACCGACTCGGCCCAACTGGTCAGCGGCACTGAGGTCCAAATCGGTAAGTACCGCCTGGTGTTCTACGGTGCCGCCGGTTCCTGACGGTTCCAGCCACACCGTGGGATCGGTGCTGGCTCTACTACGTGCTGATTTTCCCGACCTGACGATTTCCAAGGTCCGTTTCCTGGACACCGAAGGGGTGGTCAGTCCGGGGCGCTCGGCCTCCGGCTACCGCCGCTACAGCGACGCAGACGTCGATCGCCTCAGGTTCGTACTCACCGCCCAACGGGATCGGTTCTGGCCGTTGCGCGTCATCCGAGAGGCGTTGGACGCCTACGACCGTGGTCTTGAACCGTCCACTGGGCCCGATCCTCGTCCCGTACCGCCGCCCCCGGTGGCGTTGGACCCGCTCAGGCCCGTCGGAGACGAAGCGGTGACCCGGAACGAGTCGCCCTTGCGGTTGACGTTGGGCGAAGTGGCTCGCGGCGCCGGACTCAGCGAAATCCAGGTGCGTGACCTTGCCGGATTCGGTCTCATCGTGTCGGTGGACGGCTACTTCGACAGGCCCGCGCTCGTGATCGCGCGAAGCGCAGCTGCATTGATGCAACGGGGGCTCGGCGCCAGACATCTACGCACCTTCCGCCTCGCGGCCGAACGGGAGGCGGCGATCGTGACACAGCTTCGTGGCGGTCGGGGTGGCAGTGCGGAGAGCGCCGTCGAGGGGGAGTGTCTGGAGCTGCATCTCGCTCTGCTGCGCGCGCAGGTAGCGTTGGCTCCATGAGGAAAGTCGATGTCATGGGCGTGCGGGTGGAGATGCCCACCAATAAGCCGATCGTTCTGTTGCGTGAACGCGATGGTCAGCTGTACGTACCGATCTGGATCGGTGCCCCTGAGGCGACGGCGATCGCTTACGCGCAACAGGGCATCACCGCGCCCCGGCCGCTGACCCACGACCTCCTGGTCAACGTGTTGGCCGAACTCGGTCACACGCTGGAGCATGTGGTGGTCAGCCGCATGGAGAACAATATTTTCTATGCCGAGCTGGTGGTGGACGGTGACACGACGATCAGCGCCCGATCTTCGGATGCCATCGCCATCGCACTGCGTGCCGGTGTATCCATCTATGTGGCCGACGAGATTTTCGACGCAGTCGGTGTCGCTGTGCCGGTCGAAGAAGACGACGAGGTCGAGAAGTTCCGCGAATTCCTTGACAACGTATCCGCGGAGGACTTCGAAGCGGCCAGCGAGGATGAGATCGCGGACTCAGATCCCGAGGGTCCTGACGGAGAACAGTCACCCTCAAGTTGAGGTTTAGTCTTGGCCATTGGCTCGCGACACGCCGAAGCTTCGAGGCATCAGTCGTTGACCCGCCGTGTTTTGGCGCTTACGTTTTCGAGCACGGGCGGTCCGCTTCGTTCCTGAAAGAAGAGCCGGACCGGGTCGTACAGTGAACATTGGCCGTCCGCCGAGCGGGCAGTCCGAGCGGGCTGCAGGCCCACAACATGGAGGTCGACCGTGGCGGTAACGGGCACGACAGGCGATGCCACGGCTCGCGACAGGGCCACGTCCGCCCCTGCACCGCTGCAGGGCGCATTGTTTGCGCATCCTGCAGACAGCGTCGACAACGAGGCCGTCGGTTATCGAGGGCCGATTGCGTGCAACGCGGCGGGGGTGACCTACCGTCAGCTCGATTACTGGGCCCGCACCGGTCTACTGGAACCATCGGTGCGCAACCCGTCCGGTTCCGGTCACCAGCGCCTTTACAGCTTCCGGGACATTCTCGTACTCAAGGTGGTCAAAAGACTCCTGGACAGCGGCGTCTCCCTGCAGCAGATCAGGGTCGCCGTGGGAGTACTGCGTTCGCGTGGCATAGCTGACCTCGCCGGAATCACTCTCATGTCCGATGGTGCAAGCGTCTACGAATGCACGTCCGATGATCAGATCATCGATCTGATGCGCGGTGGTCAGGGCGTTTTCGGTATTGCCCTGGGGTCGGTATGGCGTGAAGTGGAGGGCAGCCTCAGTTCGCTACCGAGCGAACGTCCGGACGCAGAGCGTCCGGCAGCCCACCCCGGTGATGAGCTGCAGCGTCGGCGCGAGGCGCGAGACGTCGGTTGAGACGGGCCGCAACTGGCGGGCCTACTCCCTGATCGGCGGGAGCTTTCAGCAGGCCGACGAGTCGCGGCTGCGTACCGTTGCCGGTGGGGCGTAGTACGCTTGTCCTGCTGACGACACCGGCGGGAGAGAACTCGTTCCTACTGGCACGAGGACGCCGAAGGGGCAATTCTCCCCAGAACCTCTCAGGCTCCCGGACCGCCCGGTCGAGGCACGTCTGAAGTTCGCATGCCTTGTTGCGTGCGGTCGACAGTAGGGGAGGCGTAGCCCACTGTCCGCCTCCGCGAGGGAACACAACGCCATGAGCAGTTCGACCGAGCACACCGCATTAGACGCCGTCTCACCTGAGGCGGTCGCGCCGGACTTCGTTCGCCGGCACATCGCTCCCACCAGCGATGACGTGACGGTGATGTTGAAGGCGATCGAACAGCCCAGCGTCGCCGCGCTGATGGAGGCCGCTGTACCCGGCGGGATCCGCTCGGACCATCCGTTGCAGCTGGCGGCAGCATCATCCGAGCCGGCCGTGATCCGGGAGCTGCGCGAGATCGCGGCCCAGAACACAGTGCTGACGAGCATGATCGGGCTGGGCTACTACGGGACGCACACACCGGCGGTCATCCGCCGCAATGTTCTGGAGAACCCCGCCTGGTACACGGCGTACACGCCCTACCAGCCGGAGATCTCCCAGGGCCGCCTGGAGGCACTGCTCAACTTCCAGACGGTCGTCTGCGACCTGACGGGACTGGCTACGGCCGGCGCGTCCCTACTCGATGAATCGACGGCCGTCGCCGAGGCCATGACGTTGATGCGGCGCAGCAGCAAGGCGACCGCCGACGCCGTCCTGGTGATCGACGCCCAGGTGATGCCGCAGTCGATCGCGGTGACCCGCACCCGTGCCAAGCCGCTCGGGATCGATGTCGTCGTCACCGACCTGAGCGCAGTTGCAGATCCCGACGGATTGCGTGCTGCGGCTGGGGACCGGGACGTCTTCGGTGTCGTGGTGCAGTACCCCGATGCCTCCGGGCGCATTCGGCAGTGGTCCCGGTTGGCCACTGCCGCTCACGAGCTCGGTGCGTTGGTCACGGTGGCCGCCGATCTGTTGGCGCTGACCCTGCTCGCAGCGCCCGGCACCTGGGGAGCCGATATCGCCGTCGGCACGACGCAACGGTTCGGGGTCCCGATGGGCTTCGGCGGCCCGCACGCCGGATACCTCAGTGTCCGGGCCGGGCTGGAGCGCACGATGCCGGGCCGTCTGGTCGGTCTCAGCGTGGATGCCGACGGCGCCCCGGCCTATCGCCTTGCCCTGCAGACCCGCGAACAGCACATTCGCCGGGAGAAGGCCACCTCGAACATCTGCACCGCCCAGGTACTCCTCGCGGTAATGGCCTCGATGTACGCCGTATGGCACGGTCCCGTCGGCTTGACGCGAATTGCCTGCGAGGTGCACGCCAAGGCAGTAGCCCTTGCGACGGCGCTTCGCGAAGCCGGTGTCCAGGTCGCAGCGGGTGACTTCTTCGACACGTTGACGCTCGAGGTCCCGCAGCGCGCCGAACTCATCCGAACTGCCGCGCTGGAGCGTGGCATCAACCTGTGGCAGATCGATGCCGACCGGCTTTCGTTGAGTGTTGACGAGACCACGACGGATGAAGAACTTGCATCGGTGGCAGCAGCCTTCGGTGCAGCCGCTCCGCAGCGGGTCGCTGACGCCCCCGCGCCGTCCTGGGCACCGGCGGTCATCCGGGAGGGCAGCTTCCTGACCCACCCGGTCTTCCACGCCCACCAGAGCGAGACCGAGATGCTGCGCTACCTGCGCACGTTG
>JALYUK010000165.1 GCA_030853805.1 Actinomycetota bacterium
CGAAACTGCAGGCCATCTTGCGCACCATGTTCATCGGCGTGGGGTAGACCCGCGGCCGGGCACCGACGCGGCTTTCCTCTTCCTCCGCGTGGATCAGGGCCGAGGCGAAAGCGACCTGCAGGGTGGCGTCACCCGCTCCCGCGTGATCGCGTACATCGAACCGATACGTGCGGTGCTGGTTACGGGTCCGACCCAGCTCGGTGTCACCCAGGCGCACCGTGGCCACCGTGTCCAACCCCTCGAAGACAAGGTCGACCCGCTCGTCGGGTGCGGCCCGGGCAATGTCGATCGGACGTTCGTAGGTCCAGTTCGCGCGATGCGCCCACACGACCTCGTCCTCGACCATGTCGAGATAGGGATCGGGCATCAGCCCCGCCGACATCAGATCGGTGTGGGCACAACCGGGCACCGCAGCAGGGATGGTCCGGTGGGCGACGGCATCCGGGACTGATCCTCCGCTGGCCTGCATGGTCCAGTTGTCGTGCAACTGCGTGCGTTTCATCGGGGAAACCTCTTCATCTCAACAAACTCGGGGAGTTCGGGTGATGGGCGTGGGTAATGGTGTCGCGGGCATGAACAGGGCCGGGGACGTGACCGTCCCCGGCCCTACCCACCGAAATGTCTACTTGGTCGCGCCGGCCGATATGCCGTTGTAGATCTGCTTCTGCAGCACCAGAAAGATGACGAGCGTGGGCACGATGACGATGAGCGCGCCGGCCGATAGTTGCTCCCACTCGGTGCCTCTGGGCCCGATGAAGCGCTGCAGCGACGTGGAGACGACACCGAGGTTCTGGTCGGGCATGTACAGATACGGAATGTAGAACTCGTTGTAGATCGCGATGCCCTTGATGATGACCACGGTGGCAATCGCCGGCCGCAACAACGGGAGGATGATCTTGCGGTAGATGGTGAAGTGGTTACACCCATCCAACTTGGCAGCCTCGTCCAGCGAAATCGGAATGGAGCGCATGAACTGGATGAAGATGTAGATCGAGACGATATCGGTACTTGTGAAGAGGATGATCGCAGCTTTACGGGTGTCGTAGACCCCGAGCGCATTGACAACCTGGAACGTGGCAACCTGCGTCGTCACGGCCGGCACCAGCGCGGCCAGCAGGAAGGCCGCCACCACCGTCTTCTTGAAGCGGAAATTGAATCGGCTGATCGCATAGGCGGCCATGGTCCCGATGATGATAGAAGCCACGGTCGAGATGACCAGGATGATCGTCGTATTGATGAAGGCGCTGGCCATGTCGCCTTGCACGAATGCGTATTTGAAGTTGGCGAACGTCACATGTCGTGGCAGGTCCAGCGGCCCACTGGTCGCGTAGTCCTTCTTTGTCTTCAGCGACGTGATGACAAGAACGACCAGCGGCACGAGGGTTATCAGCGAATAGACAACCAGACTCGTGTATTTACCGGTTGCGGCGGCGCGAGACTTGATGCTGTGGGAGCTTTTCATGAAAGGGACACATCCTCATCTGGCACGAGCTTGCGTTGGACCCAGGTAATAATCAGCACGATGGCCAGCAGGACGACGGCCATTGCCGAGGCGAGCCCGACCTTGTTGTCCTGGAAAGCGATCTTGATGGTCTGGATCACGAAGGTGGCCGACCCGTTGGCGCCGTCGAGCATGATGAACGGCAGTTCGAAGGCCGACAGACTGCCGGCGATCGCCAGGATGAAGGTCAGGCTGATGATCGGCTTGATACCCGGCGCGATGATGTACCGGAACTGGTGCCAGCGGTTGGCGCCGTCCAGTTCGGCCGCCTCGTAGATATCCGTCGGGATCGACTGGATGGCTCCGAGGAACAGGACGAAGTTCAGCCCCATGAACCGCCAGATCGATGCACCGGCGAGGGATACGTTCACAATGTGCGGATTGCCGAGCCACAGCAGGCTGTTGTGAATACCGACCACGCCGAGCAGGGAGTCGAGCGTCCCACCGGGCTGGAAGAAGAACAGGAAGATGTAGGACACGGCGACGCCGTTGATAAGATAGGGAAAGAAGAGAATTCCCTTGAAAAGGTTCTTGAACTTCGTGTTGAAACTGAGAATTGTGGCGAAGTACAGCGCGAGGCCCATCTGGAGCACGGACGCGCCGATGTAGTACAGCGACACGAAGAAGACCCTGAACAATTCAGGCCGGGTGAAGAAATCTTCATAGTTGGTCAGACCGACAAAAGGTTTGCTCGGGCTCAGCCCGTCCCAGCTGGTGACCGAGTACCAGAACAGATTGACGACCGGGATGTAGGTGAATACAACCAGCAGCACCACGGGAACGAGCAGAAACAGATACGGGGTTACTTTCGAGCCACTTACCCCGCCGCGGCCCTTGCGACGGCTCTTCGCTTTACGCGCGCTCCTGTCCTGGGTGCGCGACAGCACCCCCGACGTGAGACCACTCATTGATTTCTCCTCTGTGCGAGACCGTGCACCGGATGCGGGCGGTCGCCACTGTGTGGGGGCGTGCTGGGCGTGCTGGGCTTGCTGGGGGTGAAGATCTTGCCGTTACGCGGCAGGCAACGCATTGCCTGCCGCGTAACTAATGACCGGAAACGGGTCAGCCGACGGACTTGATCGCGGCGCCCCACGCCTTGTTCCACTGGTCGAACAACTGCTGCTCCGTCGTGCCCGAGGCACCGCGGGCAGAGTCGACGAGCTTGCGGTACGGGTCCGGCTGGGTGATGGCGATCTCGGACTGCTTGTCGACCGCAGTTGACTTGGGCGAAGGCACCATCTGCAGGATGTTCGCGCCCTTCAGCGACGTCAGACTGTCGGGCAGCGGCAGCGACTTCAAGGTCGGAACGCCACCATTGGGCTTGTAGTAACCGGACTTGTCGGTGAACCAGGTGACCCAGGCCATGGCGGCCTTCTTGTTGCTGGAATGCACGCTGACACCCTGGGTCCAGTCCGGCCCGATCGGCACATTGGACTTGCCATTGGTCTGGAACGGCATCGGCATGAAGCCGACGTCGGCGGGGTCGGTACCGGCGGTCTTGGAGGCCAGCTGCATCTGCGGCAGAGCCCACGACCCGAGCGGCATCATGGCGATCTTGCCGGTTGCCAGCAGTGACTTGGAGGTTTCCCAGTTCGTTGTGGTCGGGTCCTTCTCCGTCAGCCCCTGCTTGACCATGGTGTATTGCAGGTTGTCGAGCGTGTTCATCTCGGATCCAGCGGCCCACGGCGTGGGGTTGGAAGCCATCTTCACGTTCGCATTGACGTCGCCACTGACGGCGCCCATCGTCCCAGCGGGCCACGCCAACGGCCAGCCGTCTTTGTAGTTCGTGTAGTAGGGAGTGGCTGCCGTCTTGGCCTTGACGGCCTTCAGGTCGGTGATCAGCTGACCGGGCGTGGTGGGCTCGGAGGTGATGCCGGCCTGTTTGAAGATCTTCTTGTTGTAGACGATGCCGTTTGCGTCGCCGAATGTAGCGAGCCCGTAGACCTTGCCGGCATTGGCAATCGCGTCCGCAAAACGGTACTTCTTGCCCATCTCAGCCGTTGTGCCGAGCGGTTCGAAGAAGGTGGCCAGCTGAGCGGGGGGGATGTCTGTCGGGACCAGCAGCACGTCGCCGTAGTTCTTCGTGCTCATCCGGGTCTTGACGTCGCCCGCATAGTCGCTGAGGGCCTGGAACTTCACCGTGACCTTCGGGTAGATCTTGTTGAACTCCTTGGCGTAGGCAGGCAGTTCAGTGTTGACGATGTCGGTCCGGTTGGTCAGAACGAGGATCGTTCCGGACGGCGGGCCGGATGCGTTCGACGAGGAGCCGCCGCTGCTCGATCCGCAGGCAGCCAGGCCGAGACCGGCGAACGAGCTCACGGCGACAAGGGCGACCACGGAGCGTCCGCGCTGGGAGTGAAGCATGTGTTGTCCTCTCAATGGGCCGACCCGAGCGGGGCGGCGGTACTGCTGGTCTGGGCCGACTGGAAGATCTTCGGCGAACTGTGACTGATGCCACATTCTTAATGTAGTGTTTACAGTAAGTCAAGGCCAACCGCTTCGGTGGAACGCTGGAACCCCAAATCGTTACCGAAGTCGTAGGAGGTGGACTCAGATGGCGACCAGGTCATCCAGCACGGCGTTGGCCGCCCATCGCGCGCTGCTGCTCGATGGGATCCGGGCAGCCGGACAAATCAGTCGCGCTGCTCTTGCGCGGCGCACGGGTCTGAATGCAGCCACCGTGACCGTCGTCGTACGCGGGCTGATCAACGACGGCCTGATCGTCGAGTCCGGCCGGGCAGCCTCGACCGGTGGCAAGCCAGCTGTGCTACTCAGCCTCGGCATCGAGTCGCGTTTCGCGGTCGGTGTACATCTGGACCACACCGCGACCACCTACGTTCTGGCCGATCTGTCCGGGCATGTGGTGGCCCGCTGGTCACGCCGGGGCGGCACCGACACCCAGGACCCGCAGCAGGTGGTGCAGCGGATGGCTGCGGACGTGACGGCTCTGGTCACGCAGGTCGGCCTGACCCTCGAGCGACTGACCGGTGTCGGTCTGGTCTCCCCCGGACCGGCGACCACGGCAACCGGTATTGCGTTGTCCACGCCGGAGATGCAGCCGTGGATCGACTTCCCGCTCGTGGACGCGCTGGCGGCCGCAACCGGCCTCCCGGTTGTCCTGGGAAATGACGCCACCGCGGCTGCCATCGGTGAGTTCTGGGCGGGGGCGCTGGACCCGACGAGCGTGTTCGCAGCCGTCTACATGGGCACTGGGATAGGCGCCGGAATTCTTGCATCGGGTCATCCGATCGTCGGTGCCAGCGGCAACGCCGGCGAGATCGGGCACATCTGCGTGGTGCGCGACGGGTTGCCCTGCTGGTGCGGTAGCAACGGCTGCCTGGAGACGGTGGCGAGCGCCGGTGCAATCGTGCAGGCGGCGCAGCGCGCCGGCTGCGATCTGAGCGGGGCATTGATCGACGAGCAGTTCGCCGCAGCCGCGCGAGCCGCTATGAACGGCCACCCCGCAGCTGCCCGGATCTTCGACCGTGCTGCAGATGACGTAGCCGTCGCCGTGCACACCCTGACCAACATCCTCGATCTCGACCAGGTGATCCTGACCGGACCTGCGTTCGCGGTCGCCGGTCCGCTGTTCCTGCCTGCCATTCAGCAGCGTCTGAAGCAGACGTTTTTCGCCCGCGGAGCGCACCCAGTCACCGTGAGCATCTCCTCGAACGCAACCGATGCAGCGGCCACCGGCGCCGCAGCGATGGTGTTGCAGAGCGAGCTCGCTCCACAGAGTTCGGCCTCCGGCCTGTCCCTGATCATCTCCGACCCGGATCGCGGAATCTCGGCCGGCGGAAGCTCCGCCGGAGCAGTCCCCGGAGCAGTCCCCGAAGCAGCGGCCGCGAAGTGACCGTGACCCGTACGACCAGATCACCGCGACCCCCAGTGATCCATGACCGTTCGAGAAGGGAAGCGTCGATGACCACCTCATGGATCGATCAGCCGGACCACCGGGCGTGGCTGCTGCGCCAGACCGCACTCCAGCTGCAGTTCGCACGCAACTTCCCCCACCCGGGCGGGGGATCCTGGTGGCTGGACGAGCAGGGCCGACCCGACCAGGCCAAGCCCGTGCACACCTACGTGACTGCCCGGATGCTGCATGCCTACAGCCTGGGTCACCTGGCCGGCATCCCCGGTTGTGCTCCGCTGGCCGCGCGCGCCCTGCAGGGTCTGACCGGGCAGCTGCGCGACGCCGTCAACGCGGGGTGGTTCGCCTCCATCGGTCCCGGCCCGGAATGCGACGACGCGAAAGAGGCGTACGCCCACGGGTTCGTCGTACTGGCCGCCTCCAGCGCCACGTTTGCCGACATTCCCGGAGCACGAGCGCTCCTGGACGAGGCACTGCACGTGTTGGACGCCCGCTTCTGGGAAGAGGCCTACGGTCTGCACCGTGATCAGGCAGTCGCCGACTGGTCCGAATACAGCAATTACCGCGGCATCAATGCCAATATGCACAGCGTCGAGGCGCTGCTGGCCGCATCGGATGCGACCGGCGACCCCCGCTGGCGCGAGCGGGCCGCGCGCATCACCACGACCGTCCTGGGCTGGGCGCGTGGGAACGGGTGGCGGGTACCGGAGCATTTCGACTCCGACTGGTCCCCGATGATGGAGCACCACCGCGACGAACCGGACCACCCGTTCCAGCCGTACGGCGCCACCGTGGGGCACGGCCTGGAATGGGCCAGACTCGCCCTGCATGTGGCCGCGGCCGGGGTGGGTGATGCACCGGTCCTCACCGACGGGGCCGTCCAGCTCTTCCAGCGGGCCGTCGCCGACGGGTGGGCCGTCGACGGTGCGGACGGTTTCGTCTACACCACCGACTGGACAGGCACTCCCGTGGTCCGGCAGCGGATGCACTGGGTGGTCGCGGAGGCGATCTGCGCGGCTGCAGCGCTGCTGAAACAAACCAGTGACCGCGCGTACGACACCTGGTACCGCACGTGGTGGGACTACGCAGCCACCTACCTGATCGACGATGACGGCTCCTGGCGTCATGAGCTGGACCCCGACAATCAGCCGGCCGCGACCGTCTGGTCAGGTCGTCCCGATCTCTACCACTCCCTGCACGCCACCCTGCTGCCGCGCCTTCCGCTGACCCCGACCGCCCCCGCCGCTCTTGCCGGCAACCGATAGGAAGGAGCAAACCGATGCGCGTTTCCCCCGACCCCGCCGACGTCGTAGAGCTCACCCCTGACTGGACCGGCGAGCGGCTACCCGACGGTCGCCCGCACGTGCCCGACGCGATCCTGGCCCGACTGCGGGCCGCAACGACAGAGCAGGCCTGGTCGGTGCTGCGCGATGCCGGGTACCACCGACAGTTCTCCGGCGGATGGTTGCAGACCCACCCGGGCACCCCGCTGATCGGTCGGGCGCTGACCTGCCAGTTCCTGCCGCACCGCCCGGACCTGGACGCGGTCGTCGTCGCGGCCGGCGCGCGCGAGGGTCACCGTGAGCC